>JAUWGT010000088.1 GCA_030606265.1 Candidatus Stahliibacteriota bacterium
GAGAAGATATGTAACGGTGTATCAGAGTGTCGGAGTAACGGGGTAACGGAGAACACACTCTGTTGAAGAAACTGGATTCCCTGGTTAAACCAGAGAATGACTCAATTTTCTAATAACTTAATTACTTAGTAACTCAATAACTGCTTTGCTCAATAACTTAATTACTTATCGAAGATCTCGAATGTAAATGAGAGAGTAACTCAATAACTGCTTTGCTCAATTACTTAGTTACTTAATAACTTATCAAAGGTTTATCCTTTGATTCTCCCAATGAGTTCTACGAGTTTTTTGGTGAGGTTTTGGCGTGTATATTGTTTATACGGAGTTATGCCTTTGATAGCATGCCCTTTTTTAAATTCACTATACAATTCAATGATTTTTTCTTTCATTCCTTGAATATCATTATACTCATAAATCCATCCTGGATAACCTTGCTCAAAAGCTTGCTCGAGCAAATGCAACCCTTTCGACCTGCCACAGATAAGTATTGGCAGCCCAGATGCAAGGTATTCATTCTGACGCGAAGGGAAGAAGTATTTACTGCCCGTAGTGATCATGATGCCAAGATGTGATGAAGAGAATTCTTTAATCGCCTGAGTATAGGGGAGATGCCCAAATGTTGTAGCGGACGGCAACTTGGCTATTTCGCGCAGATATTTATCTTCGATGTGACCGATAAATTTGAGTCTTATGTCCTGACTATTGATTCTCTTTTCGGCAATAAGTTGTTTGACTGCTTTTAGAAGATTCATGGGATCTCTTTCTTCACGGATCGTGCCGAGATATGACAAGGTAAATGTTCGGGGTTTTTCAGGGATAATAAAATCGTCAGGATCGTAACCATTTGGAATAACGTAGATATTCTTTTGAGCACGCGGGTATTTGGCGATCAATGTCTCTCTAATATTGTCGTCCACGGCTATTACCAAGGATGCAAAATGCACTATTTTTTCTTCCCAGTGAGAGACATATACTTCTTTCATTTTCCCTTGATACGGAAGGAAAGGAAATTCTAGCCAGGCATCGCGAAAATCCACAATGAGAGGTTTCGCCACGGCTTTAGCAAGATAATAGCCAAGAATAAAGGCGCTGAACGGTGGCGCAGTGACAAAGACGTAGTCGAAATCGATCTTGCGCGCTGTATCAAAGGCAAATGGAAGCCAGAGGATTTTATGATCAGGAAAGTTCATTACTTGTTTCACTGGTGTCTGCCATGATTTCGGTCGATATACACGCATACCAAGTAGGTAGAGAAGGCGTGCTGGGTCCAGGGATTCAGTCCTTATTATTTTTGCATTTTCGACTTGTTTGCCGAGTTCATTATCCATGCTGTGATAGGCGATATCTTTTCTCGTTAGAATAATCGGCTCAAAACCAAGATCAGGCAAGTACTTTGTAAATTTGACAGGTCTCAAAGATCCTGGACCACCCAGGGGTGGCCAATAATAACTAATGAGGAGTAGTTTTTTCATGATGAGATTATTTTATTTGCTGGATTCCCTGGTCCCTTCGGCATATAACTCAGGACAAGTTCGCCAGGGAATGACCCCGATATAATAGCTTTGCCATTATACGGGGCAGGCTCCATTGTGCGAGAACAGGCATTTAACATTCTGAGTTATCGGAATCAGATCCCCCTTATAATAAGATGAGGAAGTTCTCCCGTACACAGCACACGGGATGCTCATTGTTGCAATCACAGTAAAACTGTGAGCGACATTGGCATCGACTTCCTCTATACGACATAGCGGACAAGCGCTGCGCTCGCTCGAACAGTATTGTCTTTGAGTAGGGGAAGTAGGGACGGTGCATGACAATATGACTTTATTATCGACTTCCTCTTTACGACATAGCGGACAAGCGCTGCGCTCGCTCGAACAGTATTAATCCCAGGGGTGAGAAATGAAGTTTAGAAAATACGGCTGAGTAAGCCATATGCCTCACGGCAGTACCCCTTTATTAAAGGATACTCATCAGAATGTGGTTTTAGACGTACTACATCTTTCAGTGCTTCGCGTGCTTTATCTTTCTCGCCTAACTTGTAATGACATTTTCCGATCGCAAGCTTGCATTGAGCGATATTCGAGTAGTTCTTGTTTTTTTCCGCATTGTATCTTGACAGCAGTTCATTGTATCGGGAAGCTGCAGTGATGTATTTCTCTTTTTTGAATTCAATGTTTGCCTTGGTCCACAGAAATGTCTTCGACTCAGGATATAGTGCAAGCAAGCTATCAATGAGACTCTGGGCCATGGCGTAATTTTCTTCTTCACCGTAGATGAAGACCAGTGAGTTCTGCGCAGTGCGACCAGAATAGAGGCTTTTTTCAGCGGCAATGTGCAGTTTCCTTATTGCTTCATCCACATCACCACCGCCAAGTCTGAGCAATGGCAGATAGCGTGCGGCGCGAGCCCAAAAATACTCAAACGAACCGGCTCCTAAATAAGCATCATAAAATGTCGAATCCTTTTTGATTATATCCTGTAGTATTCTACCACCTTTCACTCCATATTTAAAGGTCTCGAAATAATTGTTTTTCAGTCCCTCATAAACGGCGCGGTATGCATGGCTGTTTCCTAAATAGAACTCAGCCCACAGATTATCTTCTTTGTCGAGTATTCCCTCTGCATATCTAATCGCTTGTTTGATCAGTGTTAAATATTGTTTTTCACCAGTGAACTGGCATTGATCCATCATCTTAAGTTGAACGAGTGCTGCTTTGAAGAAATATCCTGCAGGGTTGTCTGGATAGGATTCTATGACTTCATCAAAATATATTTGAGCACTGTCGAATTGTTCGATATAAGCATATTCGAGACCTGATTCTACCAGAGCCTGGATTTCAGGAGGATTGAGGTTGGTGGTGCTAGATAGCAGACAGTATAAAGTAGTTAGTATAGGATGAATCACGGGAATTCTATGGTCGATGAATCGCTGACACTTAATTTTTTCAGCTGACCCTTGATACAGGCTTTTTCACCAATGATTGATTCAGAGAGCAACGTATTTTGAATATACGCTTCTTTGTTTATAATAGAATCTCGGATCAACGCATTTTCTATGGTGACACCTTCTCCAATTGAAACATTAGGGCCAATAATGGCATTAGATATTCGGGCAGTGTCACTAATGTGCACCGGCAGTAATATGATCGTATTCTTTCTTTTCTTGAAATGATGCGTTTTCTTCAATAGATGCCGATTGGTTTCAATCAGTGCGTCAGCAGTTCCGCAGTCGAACCATTTATTCACTTTCATTATCTTGAATCTATTGTCGATATCCAGGAGATGTTTCAGCGCATCGGTTAATTGATATTCTCCTTTTGTCTTGATACCTTTTTTCATTAGATAGGCAACCGCTCTACGAACTCGTTCTATGTGCTGGAAATAATAAAGACCGAGAATTGCCAGATTTGACTTGGGCACGGATGGTTTTTCTTCGAGACCGATAACATTAAGTCCCTTAGTTTCAACGATCCCGAAGCGTTTTGGGTTCTTGACCGCTTTGACCGCAAGCATATTGGTTGTACGGTTGGTGAAATCTTTGAAATCACAGTCAATGATCGTATCACCCAAGAGGACCATAGTTGGTCCCTGGAGTCCTTTTGCACCAGTATATATAGCGTGTCCTAAGCCAAGACGCTTTTCCTGAGCTACGAACTTGAAGTTAAATGAGTACTTTTTGCAGAATTCAATGATTGCATCACCTCTTGCACCAAAGACAATAACGAGGTTTGAGATTTTGAATCCTTTAAAACCATCGAGAATGTGACCCAATATGGGTTTTCCCGCAACGTAAACCAGGCACTTAGGTTGTGTGTGGGTGTGAGGTCGCAAGCGCATACCCTCACCAGCTACTGGAACGATGATATTCATATATTAATAATAGCAGAAAATGAGTATGATGTCAATGATATCCAGGTTTGGTTCCTCTCCGGTTCTCTATGACTACAATGGGATATAGTATCCATATTGGATTTCGTTCTTTTTGGTCATTGCGAGACCGCTGCAGGCGGTCGTGGCAATCTGTAGTTTATTCATTATTGTCGGAGATTGCTTCGCTGACGCTCGCAATGACTATGAGACCGGGGATCAGAAGCTCTTCACGAGGGTTTCTAGATTACTGAAAAGAGCAGTTGATTCGACTTTTAGGTTCATATCTATTTTGAGCACAAGGTTCTTTAATATCTTGCTTGGTCCGATTTCGCAGAATGATTTATGACCTTTGCTTTTAATATTGTTTATGGCAGAAACCCAATCAACCGATGAGAGCATTTGCCGTTTCAGGGAGTCGGAAATCATTGATTTGTCAGTTATTATTTCCTGTTCAACGACAGAATAGAATTTTGAGGTCGGTGTTTGAAAATCTATGCTGTCGAGAAACCCGGAAAACTCAGTTGCTGCACTTTCAAGGTATGGGCTATGCCAGGCGCCACCGACTTTTAGTGGAATACCGCGTCCGTGTTGCTTTGCTATCAGTTGGGCAGCCTTTCCTATCGCCGTTTTCGAACCGGATATGACGATTTGATTCGGCGTATTGATATTGGCGACGACCACAGGCTCGGAAGTTTCCTCTGATGCCTGTTTGCATATCTCAGTGAGCGGTTTCTCGGCAATATCGATCACGGCCATCATGGTTCCTTGTTTGCCGGCTTTTTCCATAACTTCACCACGTTTTTTTATAATCCGGACACCATCTTCAAAGGAAACAATGCCGCAATAGACAAGCGCGGTGATTTCACCAAGACTATGCCCTAATGATACCTCGCCAGTAAGTCCAAAGCCTTTCAGCACCTCAGCATAGGCGAGCGAAATCGAGCTAATTGCCGATTGAGCAATACTTGTTTTACTGCTCGTGTCCTTTGCAGCATCGCCCCAAAGGTGATCAGTAAGGTCGTAACCTAATACTGTACTGCTTCTATCTATGAGTTCCTTTGCTTCAGCATACTTTGTGCAGAGTTCTTCCCCGATGCCAGGTCTGAATGCCCCTTGTCCATCAAATAAGAAGACTATTTTCCGCATTTATCCTCCTGATTTCTCGTTTACCTGGTAGCAATAGCCAAACCAACTGCTAAATCTTTGGTATGGCTTATACTGACAAAAATATTCTTTACACCGAGCGAGTCGGCGATTTCTTTTACCTTGCCATCTAAGGTTACATAAGGCGCACCAGATTTTTCATTCAATACAACGATGTCTTTGAATTGTACACCACGGCGATATCCGGTTTTTATCGCTTTTAGAATGGCTTCTTTGACCGCAAATCTGCCGGCCAGTTCTTCGTAACGAAACTCACCTCGGTCAGATAATTTTATCTCATGCTTCGAATATATGCGTTCCAGGAATCTTTTTTTAGTAGTAACGGCCTGCTTTATCCTGCTGACCTCGACAATATCAATTCCAATACCTATTATTTCCGTGTTAATCATCATGGATACCAGTCACCGAAGTACATTTGACAATAACCCGCTGATAACTTCTTCCAATATGCGCTTCGGCAACATAATAACCACCGATTTCAATCCGGTATTCGCCAACCGTCCCGGCGAGAATCCCACGTGAGGTTTCGTGCCAATTGACAGCCCTTTTCTTGTAATTCACTGCGCATATGATATTCAATTCACCAGGTACTGTTGACATCAAGTCAGTATCTGAAGGAATCACCGTACCCGGACATTCGCCGTAGACAGTATGAGAATGAAAATCTCCGATGTATTCAAGACGTTCCGATAACTTATCTAGAATATCATTAACTCTATTAACTCTGCCTTCGTCTATTGTGGCATGGGTTGCCGTGCTCTCAGCAGTCTGATAGGGGATTGCATACTCAACCATGAATTTGTTATCAGCCTTAATACCGATTAGGTAACCAAGAGTTTCTTTCTTGAAAACCTCAACTGATGAGGACACAATAGCGAGAAATGCCGGAAAGCTCAAATAGGCTCCTAGACGTTCTTGTTTTGGTTGTTCTTTTGTTGTCATCATTTCTCCTTCTTCTGTTTCAGTATTTTTTCAATGCGGCTAATACACCGTTCTTTGCCGATCAGTTCCAGAGTAGCAAAGAGTGGTGGTCCTCCTGTGTTGCCCGTGGTAAAAACACGGAGAGGATGGATCAGCTCTCTTGCTTTGATACTGTTATCATCTGCGAAACCTCGTAGAGCTAACTCGATAGGTTTCTGTTCAAAGGATTCTATTCTTTGCATTTCCGCCAAGAATTTATCCATTGTGGCTAACGTTTTTTCATCAAGATGTTTTTCAATAGCCTTGTCATATTCGAAATCTTCTTTGAAAAAAAATCTTCCTTGTTTATCTATATCACTGAGAACTTTTAGTCTAGGTTGCATTAGATCACATACTTCCTGAAGCCAGTCTGTCTTGTTTTCCATTTCCTGTGCAGTCATCAAATCGTATTCAGTAATGAAGGGTTTTAATAGATTCTTAAAATGAGATCGAGGTAATTGCATTATATATTGCTGATTCATCCACTCGAGTTTTGTAGTGTCAAAGACTGCATTAGATGAACTTATCCTTTCAAGCGTGAATCGCTCAGTTAATATTTCTATGTCTAGTTTGCCATTTTTAATAAATACCTCTTGATCATCGCCTGGAGACCATCCAAGTAATGCAAGATAGTTGATCATGGCATCTGGCAAAAACCCTTGTTCCTGGTACCAGGTAAGTGACACTGCACCATGGCGTTTTGATAGTTTACTTTTATCTTGACCAAGGATTAGAGGTAAGTGGGCAAATTCAGGTTTCTGAAGGTTGAGCGCTTCATATAAGAGAATTTGCTTGGGCGTATTCGCTATGTGGTCAGCTCCTCTGATCACGTGAGTTATTTCCATTTCATGATCATCAATAACACAGGCGAGATTATAGGTAGGTTTTCCGTTAGCACGCTGTATTACAAAATCTTCGATATCTTTTGAGTCCTTTGAGATTTCACCGTATACAATGTCTTTATATGTTACTCTATGTTCGGGAATGAGAAACCTGACTGCCCTTGGTGCGTTTGATTCCTCTTTTTTCTTTTTGTCAGCCGCATTAAGAGAGAGACATCTCCGATCATACTTCCAGTCTTGTTTATTTGCATAAGCCGCTTTTCTTTCTTCTGCTAAGTCCTGAGGGTTACAATAGCAATAATAGGCCTTTCCATCCTCGATTAATTTATCGACATATTTCCTGTAAAAATCCATGCGTTTGGATTGATAATAAGGTCCTTCATATTGATCCATGCCTAACCAGGTCATACCTTCCAGAACGGCTTTTATCATCTCTTCAGACGACCTTTCAACATCAGTATCTTCAACCCGGAGAATGAATTTGCCTTTATGGTGTTTTGCAAAGAGCCAGTTGAATAAAGCAGTGCGCGCACTACCAACGTGGAAAAACCCGGTTGGGCTCGGTGCCATTCTAACTCTGATTTTATTCTGGTTATTCATATAATAATCTCATTTCATAATCGTAACAGCTTGTTTTCTCAGTTGCAAGCTACAAATCATAGCCCAATAAATTGGGCGACTACATTATTGACCATTTTGAATCGTAGCTGCTTGATTTATCAAGCCAAACTAATATTTACCATTTGCCATTAGCCAACGGAGAGGGGGAGATTCGAACTCCCGTCCCATCTTTCGACGAGAAACCGCTTAGCAAGCGGGTGCCTTTGACCGCTCGGCCACCTCTCCATGTTCCGCACATAGTGCGGAACGGCGAATAGCTTATAGCGAATGGCAAATAGTAATGGAACATTATTTTAAACTATTTCGAAAGCAACTGACCTTTTTCACTAATAACTCGCCATCGCGGTACGCACTATGGAATTCCTCATCAGTAATATATTTTCTCCTTCGTGCAATAACAAATTGTGATACGGTTTCAAAGATCGATTTTCTGGCAATGCCAAGATATCGTTTGAACTCACGATTACCTTCACTGCCTGAACCTTCAGCAATATTGGACGAAACTGAAATACCCGCTCTATTTAGATCAGCAGATAAACCAAACATCTCCGATTTAGGAAACTTCTTTATTAATTGATGAATCTTCTCTCCATACTCAATTGCCAGTTTCCATATTTCCAAATTCTCGAATCGGAATGCCATTATTCATCCTTTTATTACATAAACTATCCGCCATCCACAATAAGCCATTGGCTATCTGCTATTAGCCATAAGCTATCTGCTATTAGCCATAAGCCACCTGGGGGACAGGGATTCGAACCCCGATCAGTTGATCCAGAGACAACCGTCCTACCATTGAACGATCCCCCAATTGAACCTCGTTACCGCTCGGTAAATCATAAATTCAAAGCACTAAAATCTAAACAATACCAAAGCACAGATACATAAATTCTAAACCAATCTTCATCATTATACCTATGATTTAGACCCAGTCAAGTGGAGGAAGTTGACAAGCGTTTTGGAATGGATATAATTCAATAGGATAGTTTACGTTAATCGGTTGCGGAAAGCGATTCGTTAGACGGTTTCGAGATCCTTGAAAAGTGAAAAACAAAACGAAACCATATCGCTTTTCCAAACCGCGAACCGTAACCGATGTTTGTGGAGAGCTAGTCCTAACGGTAAGGCAGCGGTCTTGAAAACCGCCGGGAGCAATCCCATGGGGGTTCGAATCCCTCGCTCTCCGTGTGCTACGAGTAGCACGGCTAATAGCCAATGGTTGATAGCGGATGGCAAAGAAAAAATATCGCTATAAGCGATTAGCTATGTGCTGTTCTGGGTTTGGTCAGAACATACAATCTCCCCTTCTCCGCTCCAGTATCACACAAAACCCACGAGAGTCAGAAAAACACCTTTAATACAACTTGATTATATTGCAGAATTAGGAATCTTGAGTTGTGGAAAGTATGCCGGAGGGGGGACTTGAACCCCCATGCCCGAAGGCCTACGCCCCTCAAACGTATGTGTATGCCAATTCCACCACCCCGGCAGAAAGATAGAAAAAGACAGATGCTAGATACTAGGGTTTAGATTCTAGTATCTAATATCTAGCATCCAGAATCTAGTATCTGTTTTTGTCTAGCATCTAGAATCCAGTATCTTCTATTTATTTTTCTATTATAATCAGCAAAATGATTGTGTCAACAATTACACCGAACCCTTGACATCCCCATTGCTTTTGTTATGATTATTATATAAGAATGGCGCAGGTATAGCAGTAGAATTATGAAGAAGATATTGGTTATTATGATACCGATGATATGTTTTGGTCAGGTAAACTGGGAAAATGAGCTTATAGATTCTGTGTATTCTGATACTGGAAATTACCGTTTCAACTCAATGGCTCTTGATACAAATAGCATACCTTGTGTTGTCTATAATCCGGGCGGGTACAACACGATTATGTTTGCCTGGCGGACTGATTCTGGATGGCAAAAAGAGGTTGTCGAATCTGGTTTGTTCTATTACGGGTTTTCCCTTGCTATTGACCACAGCGATATAGTTCATTTCAGTTATTACCGTGGAGATGCTTCACTAGATATGACATATCATTGTCATGGACGCCGGGATTCAGCGGGCTGGCAGATCGAATACGTAGATTCGACTGCTGGTTCTCTTGGTAACTATTCTCAGAGCATTACATCATCGATTGCTCTTGACACCTTGGATCTACCCGGTATAGCGTATACCTCATGGAATATGGCGGATTCGCTCCAT
>JAUWGT010000035.1 GCA_030606265.1 Candidatus Stahliibacteriota bacterium
CACTTACCGCTGCCGATGCCTGCGTTACGGTCTCCGGGATATCCTTTGGTGATGATGCCACACCGCATACAAATATACCGGGTCTGGTTGTTTCGATCGTCGAGAATTCAGAGGTTTGGAAGAACTTATGCTTATTTAGTCTAATGCCGAGTTTGTCAGCAAGGGCAATAACCTCTTCTGAAGGTTTGAATCCTACTGAAAGTACAACAAGATCAAATTCTTCCTTATTTAATTTTCCATTTTCATGATAGTAAACAAGTAAATTACGTGAATCTTTGAATTCCTCAATTTTACCCACGCGTGCCCGCTTAAACCTTACACCATATTCTTCTTGCGCCCTTTCGTAGTATTTGTCAAAATCTTTACCATATGCCCTCAGGTCCATGAAGAAAATAGTAGGTTCTATCTGTTTTACATGTTCCTTGGCAATAACCGCCTCTTTTATTGCATACATACAGCATACCGAGGAACAGTATGTACTATCTGTTTCTTCATCCCTTGAGCCGACGCATTGAAGCCAGGCAATTTTCTTGGGTAGTTTGCCATCTGATGGACGTTGGATATGACCCTGATAAGGTCCAGATGCTGATAAAATTCTTTCAAATTGAATACTTGTAATGACATTTGGATATTTATTATAACCAAATTCATATTTAAGTGAGGGATTAAACTTTTCCGCGCCGGTAGCCAGGATGATCGACCCAGCATTGATTTCCTCATGTCTGCCAATCATTGAATGAATTACGGCATCTGCCTCGCATGCCCTTTCACACTCCAGGCACTCTGAACAAAGACCACATTCTAAGCATCTTTTTGCCTCGTTAAGTGCCATCTCCTCAGTAAATCCCAATTCAACCTCTCTGAAGTCCTTTAACCGTTCTTTTAGAGACAAAGTGCGCATTATCTCCCTTTTCTTCTCAGGGACAAACTGGGGAAATTCTTTTGACAGAAGCTCTTCTGGTTGTTCCTCTCTCCCTTCCTTTAAATCTCTGCCATTAATGTATCTATCAATGGATATCGCTGCTTCATGTGCCTGACCCACGGCATCGACTATCGATGCTGGTCCTTTAACCGCATCACCACCGGCAAATATTCCTGGCACATCTGTTGCGAGGGTCAGTGGATCTGTGACAATAGTTCCATATGGAGTAATTTTTACACCGCTACCCTCTAAAAACAAAAAATCAGAAGATTGACCAATGGCAATGATTACTGTATCACATTCCAAAGAGCTGGTAATATCTTCATCAAAACATGGATTGAATTTCCCCTGGTCATCGAACACCGACGTACATTTATTAAATTCTATTTTCTTTACGTTACCTGATTCACCAATAATTCGCTTTGGCCCCCATGATGGTTGAATTGCAATTCCCTCTTCAAGTGCGGCATCAATCTCCCATTCATGAGCAGGCATTTCATTTCTCGATTCAAGACAGCAAAGATTTACTTCTGAGGCACCAAGTCTCCACGCGCACCTCGCGACATCTATTGCAACATTGCCACCGCCAATAACAACGATCTTCTTTCCTATTTCTATGGTCTCACCTAAGTTAACCTTTTTCAAAAAATCGATACCCAAAAACACATTAGAAAAATCAGCGCCTTCAATTTTGAGTCTTTTGGCATTTTGCGCACCGACTGATAAAAAAATCGCCTTAAAACCATTTTGCTTGAGCTTTTCAATATCCTGGGCAGATGTAAGCGGGCTGTTTGTTTTTAATTCAATCCCATTCTTTAATATCTCATCGATCTCCCAATCAATTTGATCCCTGGGCAACCTGTATGCAGGAATACCTGTCCTCATCATACCACCGGGTTTTGATTGTGCCTCAAAGATTGTAACAGGATAGCCAAGACCTGCCAAGTCATTGGCGCAGCTCAAACCTGCTGGACCAGCGCCTATTACTGCCACTTTTTCATTTCTTTTTTCTGTAATGTCTTTCTTTTCAGATTCTATTTCGTCTTTATGCTGGGCAACGTAATCTGCCGCAAATCTTTTTAAAGAAGCAATGGCGATCGGTTCATCATACTCACCTCGCCGGCAATCCTGTTCACAAGGATGATGACATACCCTTCCACAAATTGCCGGGAATGGGTTATCCTTCTTTATTAAATCGTATGCTTCTTTATATTTCTTTTCCTTTATTAAAGCAACATACCCTTGAGCATGAACGCCTGCAGGACATGACTTCTGGCAAGGTGGTCTGGCTTTCTTGTCTATGGCAAAGGCATTTGGATATGCCTGGGCAAAAAGCCTGTACATTGCCTTTCTATCTACTATCGTCTCATCAAACTGTGACGGGACACTTACTGGACATACGTTTTCGCACTCACCACAACCAGTGCATTTTGCGACATCGATAAATCTTGGTCTTCTATATATCTTAACTTTGAAATTTCCTGCCTCACCAGTTACCTTCTCAATTTCGGAACAGGAAAGTAATTCAATATTATAGTGCCTGCCGCATTCAACTAATTTCGGGGACATGATACACATGGCACAGTCATTTGTCGGAAACGTCTTATCAAGCTGTGCCATGATGCCGCCGATTGCCGGCGCATCTTCAAGTAGATAAACCTTAAAACCTGAGTTTGCCAGATCTAATGATGCCTGGATACCGGCGATACCAGCACCGACAACAAGTACTGCACCTGATTTCTTATCCTTATTCATTTTTCTTGGGAAATTTCTTTATCCAGCATTGATCTCACTTTTTCACCCTGTTCCTTTTCCGGATTCAAGATAAACTTTACCAAATTGCATCTCAAGTCCTGGACAAATTTATCCAAATCGTCAAGCTGGGCAAGTCGTTCTTTTGGTACGTGTCCCTCTTGCACTGCCATCTCCCGCAGCACGGTCATCACATCGGCAAATTTAACATTCTGCGGACACCGTGCATAGCAGTTATAACACCGTACACACATCCAGATAATGTCTGAGGACAAAACTTCCTTGCGCATACCGAGTAATGCCATGCGAATGATCTTTCTCGGATCGTAGTCCTCATTGACCTCAGCCACTGGACAGGTTGCTGTGCAGGTGCCGCATGCAAAGCACCGCTTGAAGTTTTCTGCGCCGGCATGAGCAGCGACCTCATATTTAAATTTAGGATCAAGTTTATCTAAGTTTATTTCTTCCATTTTACCTCCACTCAATACTGTTCCGGCAATTTTTGTAATTCCGCAAGAGAAAACACTGGACCATCCACGCACACATATTTTGAGCCGATATTACACCTACCACATTTTCCAATACCACACTTCATTCTTCTCTCAAGAGACGTGTATATCCTTTCTGCAGAGAATCCGAGTTCAAAAAGCCTAAGTAGTGTGAACTTAATCATAATGGGTGGACCACAGACTACTGCCCAGGTATCCTTTGGTTTTGGGGCAACTTCTCCTATGACAACGGGCACGAAACCGACTTTCTTATCCCATCCTGGAACTTTTTCATCTATTGTAAGGAATAGTTTTATATCATCCCTTTTCTCCCATTCGGTCAATTCGTTTTGATAAAGCAATAACCCTGGTCTACGCGCACCGTATATGATAGTGATATCATTGAAGTGTTTTCGATTTGCAAAAATATACAAGACAAGTGACCTAAGCGTAGTAAATGCAAAACCACCACCAATGATGACCAGATTCTGCCCTTTGAATTTCTCTACTGGATAATAATTACCAAGTGGGCCACGCATACCAATTACCGCGCCTTCTTTCAAATAATGAAGGGCAGTAGTGACACCACCAACTCGATTAACTGTAAATCTCAAGAATCCTTTTTCACTTGGCGAAGATGCAATGCCAAAGGGAGCCTCGCCCTTACCTAATATTGAAAGTTGACAGAATTGTCCAGGCATGAAATCAAATGCTTGGTTTTCATCACAAAGGGTAAAATCGAGTGTTCTCAATGTCTTATCGTCCGATTCAATTTCTGTTCTCTTGAGTCTTACCGGAATCGGGATATAAGGATTATCCTTCATTTTTAATCCTCTTTATTATACCCCGTATGTCCAGATTCACCGGACAAGTCCTCACACATCTTCCACAGCCCACACAGGCAATTTCGCCGAAATTTTCAACAAAATAGTTAAACTTGTGCATTATGCGCTGTCTCATCCTGCTGGCGATTGTTGGTCTTGGATTATGACCTGATGCTTCTTGAGTAAACAGCGAAAACATACAGGAATCCCACATTCTAACCCGGCTACCCTGGTTAGTGCCGGGTTTTTTTTCATCCTGAATATCAAAGCAATGGCAAGTTGGACACAGATATGTGCAACAGGCACAGGAAAGGCACTTGGCAGAAATTTCGTTCCACAACGGGCTGTCCAATAATTGAGTATCTAGAATCGATTTAAGCGGGGCGAGATCAAGTTTCTCACTCATTAGTATTTCAGCCTCACGCTTGATCTGGTTAACTTTGTCTAAATCACCAGGATTAGGGTTTTGCAGAGTGATCTTGCTCACGTTCTTCAGGAAATCATCTCCTTTGGAGCTGCAGGATTCAACCATGAAGTCATCACCCAGGTCAATCAAAAAGATATCTGTTCCTTCCTTGTTAAATGGACCCTGGTTTACCCAATTGCAAAAGCAGGTTTGTGATGGTCTGTTGCAGCCGATCGCAAATATCATGGCATCAGTGTATCGTTGATTCCAATAAGAATCATTAACTCCACCGTTATTAAATGCCTTGTTTAATATTAAAAAACTCTTTGCGTCGCACGGTCTAATACCAAAGATCGCGATCGGTCTGTTCTTGTCAAACTCGTTCTTTATTTCACCATCCTTGAAATTGAAAATCGTTTCGTATTGTGGAAAGAATATGTCTTTTGCTGATTCGTCAGTATTGAAGGACTCGAGATCCAGGTTACTGGCTGATTTTATCCTGGCTAATTTAGTTAAACCATCGGTCTTCACCGGACCAAAGAGATCATAAACCGAAGCCAGTATGTCGATCAGGGTGCTGATATCATTCTTTTCGATTTTATACTGCATGATTACAGTATGAACTCCTGTTTATCTTCCGCATCATATGCTGCCATGGCTGGAGTCTCGTCAGGGTCCAAACCAGGTGTATAGCCAAATCTCTCCTGTATTTCTTTTCCAGCCTTTGTATTGAGCAAATCAAGCTCTATGTTCACAGGACAAGCACGCGCGCAGGCACCACAATCAACACAACGACCAGCAGTGTGTATAACGCGCACAATATGGAATATTATTGTATCCGAGAGATCCGTGCCTTTTCCAAACCACTGGGGATTGCTCTGATCAACAAAACAATCTTCACAATAGCACATGGGACAGGCATTGCGGCAGGCATAGCATCTGAGACACTTAGACATCTCATTTTCGAAATATTGCCACCGTTGGGAAGAAGTGAGTTTCTCAAACTCATTAACCTTTTCATATTCGTCTTTTGTGCCAACTGACTTTGTTGGTTCGGTAATAAATATGTCATATAACGGTGCGTTTGGATATCGACACCTCAAACAGAAATCAGAAAGAACATCAGATTTATTTAGAGAAATTTCAAAATCATTTCCTTTTAATATAATCTTCTTATCCTCAATTCTATACTGTGAAACTTCTTTGCCATTAGTCTTGGATCTGATTTTTTTGGGATCCACGACACCTTCACACGGAACACCAATTATCAATACGTCATCCCGTTTGATTTGCCCTTCGGCAATATATTGAACGATTGCTCGACCATCACAACCCTTTGCAATTATTGCCACTTTTGTATCCTTCATATTGACTATCCGGTGTCTTTTCAGATATTTCACCAGATTATTTCCACAACTGACATCAAAAATGAGTTTGTCTACATCTTTTTCTTCCTTTAAGAAAATGGGTGTTGAGACTAAGGGCAATGTACCCTTTGTATAACCAATTACCAGATCGATCTTCTTCTCCTCGAATAATTTTGCAATGACTGTTCTCAATTCCTTTTCAATGTTATCCATATTATTCTCTCATCTAAAAACTCTTTACCAACCTCTTTGCCGGTCCCAATTCCTTAATGTCCTCAGTAACCTTACTTATCACCTGGGCGAATTTCTCTCCTTCGCCGGCTGATACCCAGGAAAACTGAACGCGACCCGGTTCAATTCCAATGAATTCAAGTATTGCCTTTAGTACCGCAAATTTTCTCCGGGCAACATAGTTACCTGAAATATAATGACAATCACCAGGATGACAACCAGAAACCAGCACACCATCAAATCCATTCTCAAGGCATTTGAGTACAAAAATAGGATCTATCCTTCCAGAACATGGTACCCTGATAACCCTAATGTTTGGCGGATACTGAATCCTCGATACTCCAGCGAGATCAGCGCCAGCATAAGAACACCAATTGCATAAAAAAGCTAAGATTTTTGGCTGCCACTCTTTCATATTCTCACCGCACTTAGTGCCTCATAAATCTGGTCATCAGTAAAGCCTCTTAAATTAATTGCACCACTACGGCATGATGCTGCACAAACACCACAACCTTTGCATAATGCCTCGTTTATTTCAGCAACCATTCTTGTAATCTTTGGCGCTATTGTTTTTTCCTTTAATTCCACAGCTGAATAGGCACAAACCTTGACACACACACCGCAGGCAGTACATCGTTCTGGACTAACCCAGGATATTGTGCCTTCTGCCTCAATGATTTTCTTAGTCAGGATTGTCAATGCTCTTGCTGCCGCTGCCTTTGCCTGGATTATAGACTCATCAATATTCTTTGGGCAATGGGCAAGTCCACACATAAATACACCATCAGTGGCAAAATCGACCGGCCTCAATTTCATATGCGCTTCTAAGAAAAAGGCTTCCTTATTCAAGGGAACCTTGAGCATTTTAGCAAGCTCTTTGTTTGCTTGCGGAGCATCGATCGCCGTCGAAAGAACCAGCAGTTCTGCCTCGATTGTGACTTTTTTATTCAATAATAGATCAAATGTTGCTATTTTCAAACTGCCGTTGATGTTATCTTTACCCAAGGGTTCAACCTGAGGTTTATGTTCCAGGTCATATCTCATAAATATAATACCATTATCTCGCGCCTGGCTATAATATTTCTCCATTAGACCATAAGTTCTGATGTCCCTATATAAAATATAAATTTCAGTATTCGGGTGCGATTTCTTTATCAATAAAGCATTCTTGATTGCTTGACCACAACAGACACGGCTGCAATAAAGTCTTTCGCCCTCCCGTGAACCAACGCACTGAATCATTACAATGGTTTTGTATCTTGGGAGATCAGCGATTTTTTTTTCAAACTCAATTTGGGTAGTTACTCTTTTATGCTTACCATATAAATATTCGTCAGGTTTTGATTCTTCAGCTCCAGTTGCTACAATTACGATACCGTGTTCAATTTCCTTTTTTGATTTTCCGTTCTCTTCAGTAAATGCAGTTTTATAGTTTCCAATATAACCGTCAATATTCAGTAGGTCAACATTTTTGAAGATAGTAATCAGTTTATTATCTTTAAGTTTTTTTATGGTGTCGCGAAGGAATTCTTGCGGATCTTTGTCACCAAGGGTATTATAGATATTCCTCAGATTTCCACCAAGTTCCTTTTTCTTTTCCAGCAGATAAACCTCATAACCGACATCAGCTATTGCCAGTGAGGCAATCATACCTGCTAAGCCACCTCCAATAACAAGTGCCTTCGGGTTTATTTCAACGGGCAATCCCTTCAGGGGAAAGAGATTTCTCGCCTTGGCAACCCCCATTTCCACAAGATCCTTTGCTTTCTCAGTTGCGAGTTCTGGTTCATTCATGTGTGCCCAACTGCACTGGTCTCTGATATTTGCCATCTCAAATAAATATTGATTCAGTCCAGCTTCTCTTAGTGTTTCACGGAATAAAGGTTCATGGGTTCTTGGTGTACATGCCGCAACCAGAATCCTGTTCAGATTATGTTCTTTGATATTTTCCTTTATGATATCAAGGCTATCCTGTGAACAAGCATACATTATATCCTGGGCGTGTTCAACGTTTGGTAAAGTTTTGGCAAACTCAACAACATTATTCACATCAACAACCCCGGCGATATTTGTGCCGCAATGACAGATGAATGCACCAATCCTTGGTCTATCACCTATTGTATCTTTTTCCTCAGGAAACACTTTTTTCGAAACTTTTTCCTGTCTCTTAAGTGCCAGAAATTCAGCACAATCGGCTACTGCACCGGAAGCTGACATGACTGATTCTGGAATATCTTTGGGTCCACTTGCTGCACCGCAGACGAATATCCCTGGTCTTGTCGTATTGAGAGGTTCAAATGGCTCTGTTCTACAAAAACCGTATTCATCGAATTTGATATCAATGATATCTTGAATTTCTTTCATAGCCTTGCGCGGTTCCAAACCTACTGAAAGAACGACCAAATCAAAGACTTCACTCTCTCTCTTGCCATATTCTGAGGTAAAGCTCAGTCTTAGATCATCCCCATTATCCTGCTTTATCTCTGCAACCCTTGCCCTGGTGAATTGGACACCGAATTGAGATTTTGCCCTTTCATAATATTTGTCAAAGTCTTTACCAAATGCCCTGATATCTATAAAGAAGATTGTTGGTTCTGTTTTTTTGATATGTTCTTTGGCAATGATCGCCTGCTTTATCGCATACATGCAGCACACTGAACTGCAATAATCATTTTTCTTTTCTATATCACGCGAACCAACGCATTGGATAAAGGCAATTCTTTTTGGTTCTTCTGTATCTGACGGTCGCACGATGTGTCCCCTTTGTGGACCACTTGCTGACAACATACGTTCAAATTCAAGAGATGTTACTACATTCTTAAATCTTTTATATCCATACTGACCATACCCTATAGGATTGTGTGGGTCAATTCCGCTTGCCAGAATGACCGCACCACAATTCAAGGTGATAATTTTGTCTTTGTCATCGAAATCGATCGCATCTGCCGCACATGCCTTTTCACATAATCTGCATACACCTTTTGTGAAATAGAGACAACGGGTAGAATCAATTACATAACTTGAGGGAATACTCTGGAGAAAATATCGGTGTATCACCTTGCGCTGACGTAGCTCCATATCGAATTCATCTACTATCTTAACTGGACATTTCTCCTCACAAAGTCCACAGCTAACACATTTTTCAGGATCAACATATCGGGCATGTTCTTTTATCGTACACTGAAAGTCACCTGGTTCTCCAGTGACAGAAAGGAGGGATGAATAGATATGCAGTGTAATACCTGGATGTCGAGCGCATTCAGTCATTTTCGGCGCGAGGATACAAATGGAACAATCATTTGTGGGAAAGGTTTTATCAAGTTGAGGCATTCTGCCACCGATTGATGGCGTCCTTTCGATCAAATGAACATCCGCGCCCAATTCTGCTGAATCAAGTGCTGCCTGAATACCAGCTATCCCAGCACCTACTACTAATACCGACTTATTACTGGAATTATTACTCATAATGGAGAATTGTCCGACTTTGTAACCAAAGGATCATTGTTCGTAATATAATTATAATAAAAATCATACCTGCTATTATATGCAAAAAATTATTCGCGTCAAGTAGAGCACTGTGTAGTAACTACTACTTTTATATAGTAATACAGAAAAAATAATAATCAATCTTTTTTTTGTCAAGACATCAAATTCACTAATGTCCGAAGTAATAAATGAATAGATTGGTTTGGCATCATACCCGCAAATACAGTAATACCAAGCGTTTGCAGCCAATGCCTCAAATGTGTTATGTTTTTACTTTTCTCTTGACGACATCGCTTTTTTGTGTATAATGATTAACATTAATTGAAAAATAAAAGGAGATAAACATGGCAAAAGTAGCATTTGTGTGTAATGGTTCGGAAAATAAAAATATTATACCAATCCTGGTTCTGGGTTCTTCCGCTGCTGCAAGCGGTGACACAGTCTACATATTTTTCACCCCAGGTGCAGCAGATCTAATGAAACCTGGTGTAATAGAAAATATAAAAGCAAAGGGTTATCCAGATGCTATTGAACTCTGGGATGGAATCAAAACTCTTGGTGGCAAATTCTATGTCTGTGAACTGGCGCTTGATGCAAAGGATGTAAAAAAAGAGGATTTGCGAGATGACATTGAACTCGTAGGTGCTACCACATTTATGTCTGATATTCAAGGTGCACAGACAACGTTTTCTTTTTAAAGGAGGATAAAATGGCAGTACATAAACTCGATACTTTAGGATTAAAATGTCCACAACCAATCCTTAAAATTGCAGTTGCGGCACCAAAAATTCAAGCCGGTGATCTCCTCGAAGTCCTTGCAGATTGTCCTTCATTCCCCAGGGATATTGAGGCATGGTGTAAGAAAACAGGAAAAACACTGCTCTTTTGCCGAGATGAAGGGGAAGGCAAGTTTAACGCACAGATTCAATTTTAAAGATAATCGTGGCTAATAATTTTAAGCCAAATATCATTGGCTTTCTTTGTAACTGGTGCTCTTATGCTGCGGCTGACCTTGCGGGAAGCAGCAAATTAGAAGTCCCCGCAACATTGACAACTATACGGGTAATGTGTTCAAGTCGGGTCGATCCTGTACATATTATTTCGGCATATCTGCAGGGCGCAGACGGCGTATTGATCGCTGGGTGTCATCCTGGCGACTGTCACTACCAGACCGGTAATTATTATACCCGAAGAAGGTTTGCATTATTACACAAAATTATGGAAACCTTCAAACTCGACCCTGAGAGATTCAGGCTTTCATGGATATCAGCCTCTGAAGGCAAAAGGTTCTCCGAAGTAACAAAAGAATTTGCTGAACATATTGAAAAACTTGGTCCGAATCCACTAAAGAACAAACCGTTTATTGAATAATGGCAAAAAATAGAGATATTTTGGTAATAGGTGCAGGACTTGCAGGGATTGAGGCAAGTTTGTTATCAGCACAAGCAGGAAGAAAAGTCTATTTAATTGAGCAGGCGTCATACTTTGGGGGAGCCGCGATTAAATCTGAAGAGGTCTGTCCCAACATGGAGTGTGCTACATGTATGCTTGCGCCCAAACAATCAGACATCCTTGAAAATAAAAATATCGAATTAATGACCCTTAGTAAGGTAACGAATATTAGTGGCGAAAGCGGAAATTTTACAGTCAAAATAATAAAGCGTGCACGATATGTCAGCCTTGTTGATTGTATTGGTTGCGGTGCATGCTTTGAGCCATGTCCAGTAAGCATGGACAACGAATTTGAAGAGAATATGTCAAAACAAAAGGCAATATATCTCGCCTGTGCCGGTGCCTTGCCAAATGTACCAGCGATTGATATGGAATACTGCCTGCGCGGTAAAAAGCAAGAAGAATGCACTGCCTGTAAAGAAGCATGCATGTTCGATGCTATTATTTATGACGACAAAGATGAAGAAATAGAAATAAGAGTCGGAGCGATCATTACAGCCACAGGTTTCAAACTGAACGACAGCAAGCAATTTAAACAATACGGCTACGGAGAATTCGAAAATGTCTTCAATGCTTTTGAATTCGAAAGATTAAGAGCTTCGAATGGTCCAACCTCGGGGATAATTCAAAGCCGGGACGGCAAGGAACCAAAATCGATCGGGCTGATCCATTGTGTAGGTCGTGATAATAGAGGATACTGTTCACAGGTTTGCTGTATGTATTTGACAAAATTCGCCCATTATGCCCTGGATATATTACCTGGAGTAAAGGTCTATCAATTCTATAAGGAACTTTCAATCCCTGAAAAGGGTAACCAGAAATTTTACCACGAGGTAAAAGAAAAGGGCGTGAAATCAATAAGGGCAAAAGAAATAGAGATCATAAAAAATGGCAACGGCGCCGGATTAAAAATAAATTATCAGAATGAAAAAGCAGAAAAAGAATCGGTTGATGTTGACATGGTAGTTCTTGCACCTTATGTCGAACCTTTTCCAGGTACTGATGAGTTGGGAAAATTATTGGGTATTGAATTAGGCAATTTCGGATTTTTCAAAACCGCTGAATTCGACTCGGTTTCAACAATACGTCCGGGAATATTTGTTGCCGGCTGTGCTCAAGGACCGAAATTTATGCAGCATGTAACTACTCAGGCACAGGCTGCTGCAGCACGCGCCTTAAATATAACAGAAGATTAGAATGGTAAAGATTGGCTTATATCTATGTGAATGCGGACCAAATATTGCAGAGGCAATCAATTTAGACAAAATTGCCGAACAAATAAAAAAAGACAATAAAGTAGCAGGTATTGAACAACATAAACTGCTTTGTTCTGAAGATGGTAAGAAATTTCTCGTTGAGAGCATAAAGAAGAACGAATTTGAGCGTATTGTAATCGCTGCATGTTCTCCTAAACAACATGAAACTACTTTCATGGAAGTAATGTCAAGCAGTGACCTCAACCCATATATGTTCCAGCTCGTAAATATTCGTGAGCAGTGTGCTTGGATGACACCTGATAAAGAAGCAGCAACCAGCAAGGCACTCCGGTCTATTCGTGCAGCAATAAATCGAGTAAGGCATCATGATGCACTCCAGCAAAAAGAGATTGATTGTAACCCGGATGTAATTGTTGTCGGCGGTGGAATAACTGGTATAGAAGCTGCGTTGAGAACAGCACAAAAAAATAGAAAAGTCTATTTAATAGAAGAACAGAAACTTGGCGGCAGACTCAGAGAGTATGGATTGCTTTTTCCTACTATGCAACCTGCCCAAGAGTTTTTGAACAAAAAAATTACTGAAGTAAAGAACACCGGGCAGATTAGGGTTTTTGAAAACAGCAAGGTTAAGGAAATACTTGGCTTCTTTGGTAACTTCGTTGCAACTATAGAAAATAAGGATCGCGAAGAAATTGAAGTAAATGCTGGCTCGGTAATTCTTGCGATCGGTGCAAACCCATTTATCCCTACAGGATTGGCAAAATATGGTTATGGTACATTTGATGATGTTTACACTGCAGCCGAGTTCGAAAAAATGACTTCCAGCAATAACATAACCACAAAGTCAGGCAATCCACCAAAGTCAGTTGCGATAATACACTGTGTGGGTAGAAAAAGATTAGGGTATTGTTCTAAAGTTTGTTGTACTAATTCAATGAAAATTGCCCGATATATCAAAGAAAAATTGAACGGCGTTAAGGTAATTCAATTCTATAAAAACCTATGCCTGCCTGATAAAAAATATGACGAGTTTTACAAAAAAACCAAGGAAAAGGGTATTGAATTCTTAAGATTCAGCGATATTGAAGTTACTAAAGAAGCAAATCAAATGATGCTCAAATACAAACAGGAAAATGACAATGAAGATGCGCTCCCAGTAGATATGGTCGTTCTTTCAACCGGATTAATACCCAACCCAAAAACAGAGGACTTTGCGCAGATGCTCAACATACCAGTAGATGAGTATGGATTTTTTAAAGAAGAGCATATGAAACTTGGACCCATTTCTACAATAACCGAAGGCGTATTCATTGCTGGCTGCGCTCAGGGACCACATAGCATAAACGATTCAATGGTGCAAGCTGGTGCAGCTGCCGGCAAAATCCTCTCTTCGCTTGTCCCTGGAAGACGCCTGCAGCTTGAAACTAAGACATCTTACGTTTCTGAAACGATGTGTATTGGATGTGGTGTTTGTGTGGATATCTGCGCTTATGGCGCATTGACAATAGATGAATCCAAGCGCATTTCAGTCGTTAATGAAGTTCTCTGCAGGGGTTGTGGGAATTGCGCTTCAGCGTGCCCCTCAGGTGCAGCGCGTCACAGACATTTTACTACAAAACAAATAACCCAAGAGATGATTGAGATATTGAAATGAAAGGCAAGATCATTCCATTAAAGGATAATTTAAACAATACTATTAAAGAAGTTATTAAATCCCTATTAGAAAAAGGTTGTTTTGATGCCATACTTGTTCCGAACCGGGTACCTTCTGGTGAATCATTCACTTATCTATTGATAAATGACCAAGACTTCTTGGAATCATGCACTCCGTTACCGCCCATTATGCCGATCCAGGGAGCTCGCGCGTTACGGAATCTCACGCGTCGTGGTAAAACTAGCCTCAAGGTGTTGTGTGTAATGCGTCCATGTGAAATTCGAGCAGCAATAGAATTATCAAAACTAAGACAGGTTGAATTAGAAAATATTTCTTTTATGAGTATTGACTGTCCAGGGGCATTAGTAACAAAAGATTACATAGATAAACCAAAAGATTCTGACATATTATACGAAGAGGTCTTAGATCAGTGGACAAGTGAACATCTACGTCCAACCTGTAATACATGTGTTAATTTCAGCTACGAAAATACACCGAGCGACATCCATATTGGCATAATTGGTCAGCAGAAAAATCATATTCTTTTATTGCCAATAAGCGATAAAGGAAACGCATTACTCGGTAAAATAGATATCCAGTGCAGCGATGAGATATCCTCCTGGCAAACAAATGTAAAAGAGATCTTACAAAAAAAGACAGATCAAAGAAACAATTCCTTTTCAGAATTACAGAATAAAACAGCAGGTGCAGAAAATCTCGATAATCTGTTTTCTGACTGTATAAATTGTCACAATTGCATGAGGGTTTGTCCGATTTGCTATTGCCGACAATGCTTCTTTGAATCAAGTGACGAGGTTAGAATAGAAGCAGAAAATTACTTTATAAAAGCACAGAATAAAGGTGGCATAAAATTCCCTGCTAATACAATACTCTTTCATCTCGGCAGAATATCTCATATGGCACTTAGTTGTGTGAATTGTGGAGCCTGCGAAGATGGTTGTCCTATGGATGTACCGGTTGCCCAGATATTCAGCTATATCGGCGATACGGTTCAAAAGATGTTTGATTATATCCCGGGAAAAGATAGAAACGAGCCAATACCGATTCTTACATATAAAGAAGATGAATTGCACGAATATGAAGACTCGAAAGGTCAGTAATGAAAAGCTTTAAGATACCTAAGTCGCCTGATGATACAGTAAAAGATATACTTCTCTTTTTATTGAAAAATGAAAAAGTAGGTAGTATTTTTGCACTCTCAAAGGTGCATAATAACAATCATGCCTATACACTCATAACAGATAAAGAACTATTAAGTAATATTACCCCCACATATCCATTAATGCTGGCAAATGCAGGGAAGATGATCTCGCGTCTTACAATGATTGAAGCAGTTAAATCACCAGTTGCAGTTGTCTTAAGACCATGTGAATTAAGGGCACTTTTTGAACTTGTCAAACTTGAGCAAGCAAAATTGGATAATCTTCTGTTTGTAAGTTTTACCTGTGGAGGGGTTTTTCCAATTAAGACCAAGAAAGATGGTTTAGAGAATAAACTGAAAGAATACTGGGAGAATGTAAAAACTGGAGAGGACTTCCAGGAACTGCGGGAAAGCTGTCGTATCTGCGAAAATTTTGTTCCAGATAACGCCGATATTATCTTGCAACTTGCAGGCAATGATACTAATACTGGAACCAGCGTATTGATTAAAACTGAAAAAGGAGCAGGGTTTCTTGAAGGTATACGTGATCAATTTGACGAAGGAAGTTTAGAATCAACAACATTAGATACCATCAGGGGAAAAAGAAAAGAAAGGAAGCAAAAGACCTTTGCCGATCTTAAAACTGAAGATTTTGGGATAGAAGGTCTTATTAATATCTTTGGGAGATGCATCAATTGTCATGCCTGCAGCAAAGCCTGTCCAGCATGTTACTGTAAATTGTGTTACTTTGAATCGGCAGACAGTGAATCCGATCCTTCAACCTTTGAAATTGAATTAAAAAAGAGAAAAGCCATAAGATTACCTGCTGATACTGTATTTTATCATCTTGGCAGGCTGACCCATGTTGGATTTACCTGTGTGGGATGTGGTATGTGTTCAGATGTTTGTCCAACCAATATTCCTGTCAGCACTATTTTTTCAAAAGTAAGCGAGCGCATCCAGAAGGCTTTTGAGTATACACCTGGAAAAGACCTTGAGGAAAAAGTACCAATGTCTATATTTGAAATGAAAGAATTTGAGGATGTAGAAGATTAGTAATGGAAGAAAAAACATTACCTAGAATTCTCGGTTTTCTCTGTAAATGGTGTTCCTCTACAGGTGCAGATCTGGCTGGAGTAAGCAGATTAAAAATGCCGGCATCACTCATTCCAATCAGGGTTATGTGCTCAAGCCGTGTAAACCCCATCTTTGTCTTAAAAGCCTTCTTAGGAGGTGCTGATGGGGTATTAGTTTCCGGCTGTCATCCTGGAGATTGTCATTATCAATCCGGTAATTATTATACCCGACGCAGATTTGCGGTTACAAAGAAGATTTTTGAAGAATTGGGTTTAGATACAAACCGCATAAGACTCTCATGGATATCTGCCTCTGAGGGGCAAAGATTTGTAAATGTCGTCACTGAATTCACTGAGAATCTTAAAAAAGTAGGTAAGAATCCTGTTAAGGCAGAAGTCTTTCTATAAATAATATACAAATTTTAATCCAAAATCGTTAATTCCGAACATATTAGAAATTTCACTGCCAGAAAGAACACGATGAATCCGGTAATTCTATTTATAGAATTATAACACGAAACGGGATGAATCTCCGTAGAGCCTCGCTTTATTAAAGCAAAATGAATTCTACGAGAGCGGACGTGCAACTACTGTCGTTCACTGAGTTTTGAACATTGAAATACCGATTTTCTATTGACATTACTAGTTTTCTGAGTAAGATATTCATTAATTAATGACTAGAAAATTCCATGAAAAATTATTAGGAGGATTATGATTAATTTAAAAAATGCCGACCCAGATTTTAAATGGGAGATCATTAAAAAAGAAGGTGGTGAAGGCTTACTCAAATGCTTTGGCTGCAGTGATTGTGCGGCGAGCTGTCCAGTCAGATATTTTGACGACCGCTATAATCCAAGGAAGATAATACGCTTGACCCTTCTTGGTATAAAAGATCAGGTTCTGTCATCACCATTTCTATGGCTCTGTGCTCACTGTCATGCATGCACAGAAAGATGCCCTCAAGGGATCATCGTTGCTGAAGTAATCAATGCGATCAAAAACTACGCTGTTGAACAAGGCTATTGTCCAGAAGGCTATAAAGTGCAGCTCGATTTACTTCGAAAAATGGGCAGGTTATATGAAGTTGAAGACTTTGACCTCAAGAAGCGGCAGAAACTAGGTCTGCCACCAATTGACAAAACCATCCCCGAAGTCAAGAAGATCCTTGAATATACAAACATAGCAACGCGTGTGCATTCAAAGAATGCCCACGTAAATCCTAAATCCGAAGCACTAAATTCTAAACAAATAAAAATTACCAAAACACAAAATTCAAAACAAGAAAGTTCTCCAGATCAAAAAATGGAGAAGAAATGAAAAAGTACGCGTTATTTCTTGGCTGCACAGTTCCAATCAGAGCACAGCACTATGAACTGAGCGCTCGCAATACAGCAAAAGAACTGGACATTGAATTCGCGGAAATGTCAGGTGCCTCTTGCTGCGGTTTTCCTATGAAGGCGGTTGACGCCGGAACTGCGCTCCTTATTGCCGCACGCAATATTTCAATCGCCAGCAAGATGAATCTGAATATCATCACACTCTGCAATTCATGCACTGCCATGTTATCTGACGCCCAATTAGAACTCAAGAAGAATTCTTTCTACAAGAAGTTCAAAGAACTTGGCTTTTCATATCCGCATGAGATCGCGGTCAAACATTTCGTGAGGATGCTTTATGAAGATATCGGCATAGAAAAAATAAAGGCCTCGGTTAAAAAACCGCTAACTTCCCTAAAGGTCGCAGCACACTACGGCTGCCATTATATGCGGCCATCATATCTCTACGGTTTTGACAACCCTGAAATCCCCCATACATTTGACGAACTCATAAACGCCACTGGTGCCCAATCCATTGATTATCACGATAAGAAGATGTGTTGTGGCGGTTCAGTACTCGGTATTGATGAAAATCTCGCAATCACCATGGCAAATCACAAACTAAACATTGCCAAGGATAGTCAAGCTGATGCGCTGGTTTCTATCTGCCCATTCTGCACAGTAATGTACGAAGATAATCAACGTAAAGCCGAAGCTAAATTCGAAACCCAATATGGTTTACCAGTCCTGTATTATCCTCAACTCATGGGGCTCAGTTTTGGATTCGACAATAATGCCGTTGGAATAAGATTTAATCGCGTTAGGCCTAACGCGCTCCTTGAGAAAATAGGAGGTCAATCATGAGAGTATTGATATGCACGTGCCACGGCAAGATAAAACTACCAATGATCGATTTTGGTCCTGATATCGAGGTTGAAAAACACGATGATTTATGCAAGATGTGCAGACAAGGGATAAGTATTGGACCCGAAGAGAAAATAGTCATTGCCGGCTGCAGCCCCAGTGTAATGGAGAAC
>JAUWGT010000091.1 GCA_030606265.1 Candidatus Stahliibacteriota bacterium
GCAATTTGGCCTCACTATTTTTATCATTTTTTAGAATAATTTATCGTACTATGACTACAGTATTGCCCATAAGCTGAGATCAAAGGTTGTATCATTCAGGTCATTGCCTGACAAATGCCCGTGATTGCGCCAAAAGCGTTGACCAGCCTTGACTTTAAGATAGAAATTATAACGGAGTGTATAATCAAACCCAAAATCGATTTGGAGTTTTTTCTCGACTATACCAGATGGAAAAGAAGGTGTCCAGGTGCCGCCCTCTTGCTCGTAAGGCAAAAAGATACTTCCCTGTCCTTTTCTCACATATTCAATCTCAAGTTTAGGGGATAGACCGAGTCGATTCATGAATTTTACACTGCAGGATAACTGGTCAACATCATTGCCCAGGGGAAAACCCAGGGGATGGGTACCGCGTACATAAATATTGTCCTGTATCCGGTGCGTATACACCCACTTATCAACAAAGGTGTAGTTCATCTTCACTAAAAAATTGTTAAGTACTACTGATTTAAAACCTATCTTGTAAGCCAGTTTATTCGGATATGGATCGTCTTCATACATATAGTCGTCGATCAATAATTCACCATAAATAATTGATTTGAACAATCGTAACTGGATATCAAAGCACCACATGATATTATCATTGCGGTCCAGTCCCCATTGCGATAAATAAAAGGGCAGAAAAGGATTCAAGTATATTGGTTCAAGCGATTGGCCAAAGAGCAGGGTTTCGCTAAACCCCAGTTTCAGGAATTTCTTCAGGTTTACTCCAATACGGTGGATTGAGATGTAGCGGCTTTGGGAAATATCGAGAACCGAAAAGATATTGAAGAATTCAAGATAGCGAGTAGGTATGAATAACAAATAACTGTCATATCCTTGAGAGTCAAGCGAGAAAAGGAGGTCATTATCGTCACCAAAGCCAAGCAGGTAATTTCTACGGCCGATATCGAAATGTATGATACCAGATTCCATTTTCATTAATCCTTCAGTTAAATAAACCTGGAAGTCATGCCAGGGTTTTGGCCCGGATGTATCGATGTCTGAAGCCCGCTGAAGCCTCAAGGCCTGGGAGAATCTGATGTTTTTAGCTAATTGTCCAGCTAAGCGCGCATCGAGAAAACCATGTCCATATTCTGGCTCTAACTGGTAGGCACCACTAAGGTGAACCAGATATGAGAGATCCTGTTTTTTTGTCAGAATCAGGTTGAAAAGCGATATGATCTTTCGGTCTAATGGATTGAGTTTGACATCATTGATCAGGAGCTCATCTATCTGAGAAATGACCCACTTTGCTTCATAGGGTCTTATCGAAGGGATGTCAATAAGACCTCTAATCTGCAGATATTCAATATTGTCCATTATCGGTGAGTCAGGTGGGATTGTGTAGCAGAATAATATAAATAGTAACACTAGAACCTCCTACATAAGATAAATGCCTAAAATACCTAAATTCCTAAATACCTAAAGAACTCATGATTCTTGATTCAAAACCCTGTCTCTAACATTAAATGAATCTTGCCGTCAAGCCAGGTACTCTGTTTTGGCCACGCAAAGATGATTGCGGCGTCCAGTGCATTAGATGCTATTGTCATGCCAAAACCGTATGAGTACTTTATCTCATCCTGGATCCAGCCTATATCAAACAACGGGTAGATAAAGAGTTTCTTGTATTCGAAGTTGACCCAAACAGCACTTCTAAGATAGAATTCTTCTTCAAGATAACCACGTAGATCTTGTGCACCGCCAATTCGGTAATAATCAAAATACTCGAATGAATCGGTTTCTACAAAGTAGTAGTGGGGTCTTACATTTATTTTCACAATTTGAAATTCAGCATCATATTGAAACCGCCACCGGTCGTATTGGCGAAGAAGGTATTCATACCTAGTCTGCTGAGAATACGACCAAAATGATGATTCGTAATTAAAGCCCAGGCCAATACCTGCGAACTTATCAGAATATCGTTGGCTGGAGCTATCCTCACCAAAATACGAAAAGGACTCAACCCCGGATATCAAAGAAACGTCAAAGTATTCACCGATCGGCGCGGTTACTTGACCAGTAAATTTGACGAGACGAACACTGTCATATGTCCAGAGCGAAAAATTGCCGTTTAAGGCAATCGGGTATATTAGGATCGGTTCAGTGAAATCGAGTGAGAAGAGGGTCTCATAATCATACTGAAAACTCAATCGGCGTAAGGTACCGAGTAGGTTTTTAGTACTGTAAATAATACTAAAATCGTACTTGTTTTCACTCAACGCACCGTAGGCAGTTAAGTTATCACTTGGTTCTTCCTTTAGTTCGAGTAAGACATAGTAGTCACCATCTCTCAATACAATGTTCTCTTGGACTGAACTGAAGACCTCGGTTTTGATGAGGTTTTTCTTAGTACGGGTAAGAGCCCGGCTGGAGAAATAGGTTCCCGGTTTGATATCTGCGACTTTACGTACCGAACTTAGATCAGTACGACCATGGATATCAAAAAGATAATCAGCGACCATTATTCGTTTATTTTCTTCTACCATAAGAACCACTTTTTCAATGATGTTGTTACTGTAAATAACCGATGGATAGATGCGACAGAAAGCAAACCCCGCTTCTGTATACTTACGGATAATGGCTTTCGTTAATTTTTCCACGTCAGAGCTGTTTTTTGTTCCGTTTTTTTCTTTGAGTAAGTACTGCGAAGAAAAAAATCGGTTACCGTGGATTTCAATTACAATATCTTGTTGCATATTCGACATTGATAAAAAGAGCAGGAAGTTAAGAACGTCTAACAATGTTGCACAGTACTATGATTGAAATAGAAAGGGTCGCCATTTGGTTTTGGGTGGACCGAATTCATTCAACACGAAAGTGAAATAATTCGGTTTCTTCGATTTTCTAAATAGTTTCATTGAAGCATCCTTTGGCACCCGATTTCCTTTTCTGTTGTTGCACTCCAGACACGCGCACACAAGGTTCTCCCATGTGTCACTTCCACCGAGGGCTTTAGGTATTATATGGTCGGTTGTCATAATACCGGTTTTCTTACCGCAGTATTGACATTGATGATTATCGCGTTTGATAATATTCTTCTTGGTCAATGATATTTCTTTACGTTTGATGCAGACATAATACTTCAGCCTGATCACTGATGGAACGCGGTACGTAATACTGATGGTGTGAATTAGGATACCATCTATGTTTTCTATGAGGTCTACTTTATCTAAAATCAGTAAAGTAATCGCCCTTTTGACGCGTAATATCGTTAATGGTTCGTAGTTTTGGTTCAACAGCAGGACTGGCGTCCGGAGCATTAGAATTTGATCTCAATTAGCTCTATCTTATCGACAACAAAATGTTTCGAATATGTGAATAATCCCAGAATACTGGCTGAATCATCATAAGCAACATAAATTCTCAATGAATCCGTTATCGTTCGATCGATGAAAATTGAATCCGGGTTCAATACAACGTTAGCTTCTTTTGCTTCTTGCATAAGCTGGTTGATTATTCCATCATCCCGCATTGCATAACCAATCCTTGCAGCATGTGTAACCTTTTCAGCGATCGTGCTGCGGGTCAGATGGACTCGGAAAATTTGATAAGCGCCATATCCAATTACCAGTATAATGAGTATCATTATGATGGCGCCAAAACCAGAAATGCCTTTGTTTTTCATATTCCCCCCATGATTATTTACAATAGAACCATTTATCTTCTTCAAGCCCTTTTATATATTTATTAGAGCGCGTAATTCCTTTGCCAGCATGGGGACCGAAGTTACTGTCGGCGCGGGCTTTGGAATAGTAGGAAATTGCACTCCGTAAACTGCTCAATGCGGCATTTAGTTTTGAACAGTTCTTCTTGGCTTTGTTTTTATCCCAGGCTGCCTTTGAAGCATATCCTCTTCTTTCATAGATATCACCGAGCAAGAAATATGCATAAAGGTTATTCGGTTCGATTTTTTGTGCTTGTTTTATATAACTTTCTGCTACACCATATTTACCCCGAGAGATATAAAGATCGGCAAGATAGAATAAAGGTAAGGCTTTATCAGGTGCCAGTTTTTGCGCCTCTTTGTATTGGGCTTCTGCTTTGGTGTATTGCTTCTGACGCTGGTAAATCACGCCCAACTTGAGGCGATACAGGTAGTTGTCCGGTTTTTTCTCAACTAGATATTCATACTGCTTTTCGGCTTCACTATAGCGTTTCAGGTCAGTGAGTGTCTCGGCGAGCTTTTCTCTTACCTCGAGGTTTTTTGGTTTCACCTTTACCAGTTCTTCGAGATACAAAATAGCTTTGTTGGGTTCATCTTTTTCAATATATACCGAGGCGATAGCGAACTGGGTCGAAAGATTGTCTGGTTCATATTTAAGGCTTTTATTATAATATAAAAGGGCTTTGTCATATTCTTTTGTTTTCATATAGATATAACCGAGACCATTGAGCAGATTGACACTCGTGGAATCAGCCATTAAGCCACTTTGATATTCTACGATCGCCTCGCCATACCGTTGAGTTTCCGTGTACAATGCAGCGAGTCCTTCATATGCCCTTGGGTCCATAGGATCTACTTTTTTAGCCGCGGCATACGTCGCCTCGGCATTGATAAGGTCACGCTTGGCACGATAAGCTTTAGCCAGAAGGATATATGCTGCATAGTAATCAGGTTTTATCTTTATGGCTTCCTGGCATTTATTGATCGTTTCATCGAAATTGCTTTGCTTATAGTATTCCAGAGCAAAAGCATATAAAGCTTCAGGGTTTTCTTCTGTAGGTTGGACAATGGGGTCTTGAATATCCGGTTTGGTTGTTGTCTGAATAGGTGCACAACTGATGACAATTAAACCTACCAAGATAAAGACCAAATATCTTGCTTTCAGAATCATGCTCATCATACCTCCATTTCTTAAGTTATGGAGCCGACGGGATTCGAACCCGTGGCCTCTTGACTGCCAGTCAAGCGCTCTCCCAACTGGGCTACGGCCCCATTATATTATAAAACAAAGAAATTATATAATAAAAAAATGGAAAGTCAAGGAGCAAATGAGGTAAGAGGGGGCATTGCGCCCCCTCTAGGTTTTTCTTCTTTTATTATTCTTCGTCATCGGGCATTTCCTCGCCCGGTTCCATGACAATATAAGGCAAGCACCATGCCCTGGCATAGTAGGTGGCAGTTGAATCGCCAAACAAGGTTTGCCAACCCAGGATATCGGTTGCACTGTGCCGGACCGCGGGTGTGTGGATAATAGAATCCTCAGCGATTATCCAGGTTCTACTAAATTCCGTTGTATTATCACGATAGAATGGTTGTCTGATATGGATACCAGCACCAGGTCGGTGACCAGTGCCGTGGTGCAGGAATGCCCATGTTGAATCATCCTGGCAACTACATGTTACTGAGACCAAAACAGTATCTGACGGGTAGAAAATGGGCAACTCATCTTTTTCAAAATATGTATCTGCGCTGGTCACGATAAATTCATAGTCGCGGCTTTCAACTCTCGCTCTGAGTTCAGTGATCGTCACAGGATTATCTGTCCCAATTGTGTAAATATCAGCTACTGTGAAGCTTGCAAGGCGCCAGCGGTTATTATCGTCTCGGTAAAGTTTGACCTTGCGGATAACACTGTCTGATATGGCGCGTTGGTATATTGGACCAAGTGGATCATTATTTACGAAAATGCCATAACCAAACGGCTCACCATGGAAATGTGCGGTGATCGTTACATCAGCACTATCACCATTTACGACTATGTAGAATTCGCGCTCGACTGGGCGTTCAATCCATCTTACCCAACGGACATAACCGATCGTGTCAGCGAGAAATCCAGGTCCATCCTGACCCTCTGGTACATTGGTACTGTCATCAGCGTTGCGGATCGCACCGTCGCCGACAAACCATGAAGATTCAAGCAGTCCTTGAATTGCATCTTCGTCACTCTCTTTAGCACAACCGACTACAAATACTGCAATCAGTGGCAAAAGCATTAGAATTTTCGCGTATTTCATAGTGCCTCCTCTCAGTTAATAAGACGTCCTATTATGGAGTATGGTTTAATGGAAAAATGAACTTAGGAAGCTGGGAAGTTCTGATTCTCAGTTAGCTTGTTCTTCTTTGACTTCTTTTGAGTGATTCCAGCAATAAACACACTCAATTCGAATAATAAAAGTAACGGAACCGTGATAAGCAAAAGGGTAAAGAAATCACCAGTAGGTGTTACAATAGCACATAATATGAGGATTATGACGATCGCTTCAGGCCGGTGTTTTCTAACTGTCTCTACGTCAACTACACCCAGTTTAATTAGGAAAAAAAGCATGAGCGGTAACTGGAAAAGTATGCCTGATCCTAAAAGACACCAGAATATAAAACCAATGTACTTACTGACGTTCATAAGCGGTTGGAGATACTCAGTGCCAAAACCCAAGAGGAACTTGAGGCCCAGTGGTATGAGTATAAAATAACCGAACATATTTCCAGTGAGGAATAATAGAAGACCGAAAAACATATAGGAAAAAGAAATTTTCCTTTCGGTTTTAGTTAAACCTGGTCCAATAAAAGCCCAGCTTTGATACAGGATAAATGGAAAAGATACGAATATGCCGATGAAGATCGCTATTTTAATATGCGTGGTAAAAGCCTCGAGCGGCGTAAAGAAGTAAGCCGACTCAAGTTGTGCTTGGCTAATGATTATGTTCAGTAGGTTTTTTGCAAAGAAAAAGCCGATTATTGAGAATGCACCGATGCAGATTATCGAATATATTATTCTTTTCCTTAATTCTTCGAGGTGATCAATAAAACTTATTCTATTCTCAGACATAATAGTAATGAATTATCATCTTTTGAAAAATATAATCAGTGTCAATCCCGGTACTTTATCGGCAGAGAATAGATATTTTTAGAGGACACGGCGATGATATTGTCATTAAGTACAAAGACGTGATCAAACTTAATGCGCGGCAGGTTATAGACTACCCGATATGCGTCAGTTTCCGGTTCAAAATAGTAGATGCCAGCATAGGAGGCGCAGTAGATGACCTCCTCATCTGATGCGATATCATAGATATTAAAATATGGCAAGAGAACCCAGCTAGTATCAGGATCTAGATTTTGCTTCATCTTCTTGTATTGTATTATTTGGTTGTTTGAGGCAAGTAGGTATAATGTTTTATTCAATTCTACGATATGCTTTACACCAAACCCCAGTTCTTTTGTCCATTTATTGTTCGCTTTATCATACTTGAAAAAGCCAGTCTCACCACCGATAAATATTTCATTGTTCATTGGATAAACCGAATGCACGGCAAATTTATACGGCCCAAAAGGCAGCACTTCAGAAGTGCCCTGATACATTTTATATAACCCAGATGATGTACCGATATACACTAGCGTGTCATCGCTGCCAAGACAGAGGATATTGTTATCCATATTACTGATGGTGATAAGTACTCCTCCATGAGTTCGGGAAATCAGGTTTTCAAAGGAGACAATGAAATTATTATCTTGGAATAGAACATCAGCGATTTGATGGGTGAAGCGCTGGTACTTCCAGGCTTTATCAGTATCTTCGAGGTATGATATACCGAGGTTTGAGATGAAGGCTATTTTATCGCCGACTTGCTTTACTTTCTTTATTCGTTTATCTAATGGTCCGTAAACAATACGGTCCTTTAACCAGGAAACCTTGTTGTATCTTAGCAGTCCATAGCCATGCGTGCCCACGTAGAGGTCTATGCCGTCGTCAAAGATAGCACTTATGTAAAATTTAGTAAATGGTGCTTGGGTCTCATTGAGATCATCAAAATAATAGTAGGGTGTGAGAAAACTATAGGCTTTGATATCTTCATCAGTAGTCCTTTTGGACCAGGTTAGATCGCCAGGAAATGATGTTATGTATTTTAATTCGCCAGTTCGTTTGTTCAATGAATAGTTTTTTGAACCATCCAGATAGACATAGTCTAGACCAATACCGATGCGCTCTATGTCGTCGGTGATCGGGTATCCGCGTATACTATATGTGGCGATGGTGAATCTGATTACGCTTGAAGAACTGGTGATCCAAAGGTCATTAGACTGCTGGTCATAGCCTACAAGCTCAATATCCCCGTCAAAATCTATGGATTTTTCCAGGTTTAAGCTCGGTTTGTCAAATATCAGCAGATAATTATCGCTTATTGCAAAGACATTCAAGGGTGTGGCGCAGATTGATTTTATGTTGCCAAGGGGTGGCATAAGAGTGTAGCGGTCAATGAAAATATTTTGCGGGCTAGTGTTTATGGCAAATAATATGATACAAAGTTGTAGACTAATCATCACTTTTATCTTCTACAAATTCTCTCCTTACTATGTAGTTGATGGAATCAGGGATATAAGCTATTAGATCTTCAGCGGTCAACGAATATTCATTGTTTTTCTCTATTGCCAGATCAGCACATAGACCATGCAAGAAGACACCGAGGGTTGAAGCTTCAGTTAATGAAAGATTTTGGGCGAGAAAACCACTGATCATCCCGACCAATACATCGCCTGAACCAGCTGAAGCAAGACCAGAATTACCAGTCGGATTTACATAGGTTTCTTTACTCGATGATGCAATGATTGTGGGTGCACCTTTGAGAACAAGGACACCGGAGAATTTCTTGGCTAATAATGGCGTCAAGTCAAGGCGTTTTGAGTTTATTTCTTGTGGGCTGAGTTTGATCAGCCGGGACAGTTCTCCTGGATGGGGCGTAAGGATAAATGGTGCATTAAGTTTTTTCAAGAATCTGACATTCTTAGAAATGATATTTATAGCATCCGCATCGATAATAAGCGGTACAGTGACTTGAGGCAGGAACCTGAACAGGAATTCCGCAGTTTTTGAGTTGGTCGTGATACCCGGACCAATGACTACAACATCTGCTTTTTCAAGATGAGGTAATAGATCATTTACAGCGTCTGGGCTGATTGTTTGGTCCTTGGTTTCAGAGAGTGGTACCTTGACGACTTCTAAATGCTTTGCTGCCAAAGCGTTTAGAATGCTTTTTGGTGCAGCCAGGCGTACAAGACCAGCACCGACCTTTAAAGCAGATATCGCAGCCATTGCTGCGGCACCTGAAAAACCTCGGGCTCCGGCAATGATCAGGACATTGCCAAAAGTTCCCTTGTTGCCATCTGGCGGTCGGGGTGGCATCAAGTGATATATGTCATCAAATTCGATTACTTGGGGAAACCCGTCATTGATCAACCTGTACGGTATGCCGATATCAACGATGTACAAATCACCGCACAATTCCCGACCCGGGTACAAATAATTACCGCGTTTAGGCAAGCACATCGTTGCTGTGGCGTCGGCAATAATGCAGGTCTTGATAAATCGGCCGTCATTACCATGAATGCCTGAAGGGATATCA
>JAUWGT010000032.1 GCA_030606265.1 Candidatus Stahliibacteriota bacterium
AAGAAGAATACAGAATTTTTTCAAAACAGTAAAAGATTCTGTTATGGAAATAGTAAATTTGCTTATTGGACAGGCTAAAAGAACGACTGGTGCAGGTGCCATAATAAGTTCTCAAGATAAATACGTTTCACAGCTAAAACAAGAAGTGGTGGGTTCTATGGGGACTTCTTTCGAGCCTTTATTAGAAAGGCATATCGGTAAGAAAGTTGTACTCGAGTTGGTTAAAGATGATAAAGTATTTGAATATCCCGGTGTTTTAAAGGACTATACTGCGAATTTTATTGAAATTATGGACGTTGCTTACAGAGTAAAAGAAGATCAACCAGCAAAAAAAGCCGATCTTGTAGTACCCAGAAAATACGCCATTATACGTCATCTTGGAGAGTAGATTTTAGTTTCATGTTCGAAAAAAGATGTTGTAGTACAGGGAAGTAGTTGGGTAAGCAAAAAGAGGACGCATGTGCGTCCCCTTTTTGTATTTTAGTAAAAACAAAAGATATATTTACGATCTAAGTGCTTTCCATACTATATCGCTTAAGTTCTTGACTTGAATAGTACCGTTGCCCTTTTCGTTTACCACAGTTGCTGCTTTCTTTAATACCTGTTCACATGTTGGACAGGGAGTAATAAGGAGCGGTGCACCGGTTTCGATTGCCTGTTTAATACGTAGGATTGCGATATCATCTGAAAGATTCACATCTGACATCAGTATACCACCACCACCACCACAACAATGAGATGTTTTTCTATTTTTTGGCATTTCAACAATTTCAATACCGAGTTTTTTCAGGATCTCTCGGGGTTCTTCAGTAATGCCCATGACGCGTGAAAGATCACAAGGGTCATGATAAGTTGCCTTTAAGCCCAGATTCTTTTCAGGCAGATGTTCTAGTATAGACTGGGTTATGTGTTTAACGTCTTTCCCATATTCCTCATGTATATAGGCTGCACAAGTAGGGCAGAGGGCTACGATTTCTTTTTCTGGAAAGATTTCCAAGAATTTCTTTTTATGTTCTGCGAGTTCCTTTCTGAATCCAAGTGCATATAAAGGATAGCCACAGCATATTTCGTCTTTGACCAGCGGTTTTACCCCAAGTTTCTCAAGGATCTTTAAATACATTTTTGTCTGATTGGGGCGGGCAAGATATTGACATCCTATGTATACAGGTATTTCACCCTGTTGTACAGGCGCTTTTATTTCTTTGTCGCCAAAAATATTACCGGTTGCCTTAACATTTTTGGCCATGCCTTTATGTGTATCAGATGCAAACCCTGCTTCAACAATGTCTGCCCGTGCTGCTGCGAGAACATCTACTACAGGAACATTGGCTGAACAACGTTCAGAACAATCCCGGCAATAAGTGCACTGGAATAGCTTGTCAGCAATATACTGAGAGGGTTCGAGATCTCCTGTGAGCATGCCATAGGCGAGAATGATTTTTCCTCTTGCCGTATCAGTTTCCCAACCAGTGACTTTAAAAACAGGGCATCCTTCAAAACAGTAGGCGCACCTTATGCAAACATTCAATTCATCATTCCATGATTTTATGTTTTTGGTTTCCATGTTCTCTCCTATTCTACTGGATATCTTAGTTTGGTTGCAGTGATCCAATCATCAGGTGCATCCTGTATTTTATGGGGATTTAGAATATTATTTGGATCAAGGGCTTTCTTGATCGCCTTTATTATAGCGAGCGAATCTGCTTTTTCTTTTTTCCATGCCGGTGCTTTAGAAAGCCCAATACCATGTTCAGCAGAGGTCGTGCCGCCAACTGAGCGGACATAGTCATATACCTCATCTACTGCCCGTTTTGCACCTTCCCACTGTTCTTTCTTGGTGGGGTCCATTAATATCTTTGTATGCATACATCCTGAACCACAGTGTCCGTAAGCAGTCATTACGACATTATTCCGTTTGGCAATTTCATGGATTTTACTCGCACACTCTGCCATTTTTGAATAGGGCACAGCCATATCATCAGCCAGAGAAGTACATGATAATCCCTCTTTATATCGTGACAAAGCAGCAAACAGTTTTTTTCTTCCAGCAAATAATTTCGTTCTTTCTTTTAGGTCATAACTCGTCTCAATATCAGAACCACTATGTTTTTCGCAGATTTCTTTCATGAAGTTAATCTCAGCATCTACTGCCTCTTTCACTTTTCCATCTGCCTCGAACATGACAATTGCCTCGACATCAGGTAGCCCCATGTTAAGCGTTGTGTTTACTGCAGTAATAGCGATATTATCCATTAGCTCAAGCATAGATGGTGAGGCACCACTTGCAATTATTTCAGATATGGCTTCGCCAGCATCCTCAAGTTTATCAAAGCTTGCCCTGCCAATACACCGAAATTTTGGTATTGGTTTGAGTAAGAGTGTTGCTTCTACAATTATTCCAAGCGTACCTTCAGAACCTACCATAAGTCTATCAATCTGGTAGCCAGATGCCTCGACCTTAGTATTTGAACCAAGATTAACTAGATCGCCATTTGCAAGAACGACCTTCATGCCGAGAACTGAGTCGCGCGTTGCGCCGTATTTCACTGACCGTATGCCAGAGGCATTATTGGCGATTTCTCCGCCAATAGTTGCAACCCTGCTTGATGCGGGTAATGGTGGATAAAACAGACCATATGGTTTGAGCGCTCTGTTAAGGTCATCATCGACTAATCCTGCTTCAACTTTGCAGAGCATATCTGCGGGTCGTATTTCAATGATACGATTCATGTTCTTGAAATCCAATACAATGCCACCATCTATTGGAACAGCTTGACCTGACATGCCTGACCCTGAACCACGTGCGACAACGGGTATAAGCTCGGCATTTGCATAACGTACAATTGCCTGTACCTGTTCTATTGTTGTAGGCCTAACTACAACTGAGGCAAGGGCGTTATGCACGGATGAATCAGAACCATAAACGTACAGGTCAGCAATATCATTCTTGATATTGTCTTGACCAACAATTCCCTTTAATTTTTCCAAATCTATTTTCATTCTATCTCCTTTCAATCAATCATCGGTACTGTAATACTACCATCCATTAGAAAAATCACCTTTGAATCTTTACCTTTTTGTTCTAATGCTTTATTTAATGCCTCCTGTAAATTATGGAAAGGTTTGATGAAAATGGCATTCATATCTTTATCATCCAGATCAGTAACACCCCAGGTTTCAGCCCATGTACCGATTTCCGCCATCTTGGCCGCCTTGTGATAACCGAGTTTATATCCTTGGTCGATTATCTCCAATACTTTTTGTGGCGAATCGCTGGATGACAGCAATTCAAAAAATGTTGGTTCACCGATTCCGGTACGGCACTTCGATACCATGATCAATATACCGTGCTGGTTTAGAGCCAGCTTACCGTTATCAAGTGCTTTCTGTGATTGATACAGATCAACATCCATCGGATAAGGAGCAACGCTGACGACGATATCAGCTTTTTCTGGAATCTTTACACAGAACACTTCTTTTGCTTTGTCGATTGCGGCATAGAATGATGCGTGTATATGTCCACTGGTTACGCCGTATAACCTTCTTTTCCCATCGAGTACTGTTTGGATTGAGAAAATTTCTTTGTCAGCGATTGTCCTTAGAGCATCTATCATATCTTCGTGAACCGGGTTGCCATCAAGAGCTAGCGCGTGTGCTTCAAGCCTCAAAGCATGTTTGTGGTTCTGCTCGATGGTTTTACGGGAGGCGATTCCTGGTAGAAAGGATTTTCTGCCGCCTGTATAGCCGCCGAAATAGTGCGGCTCCACGGATCCGATAATGACGATCTTGTGAGCTTCCATGCCCAATCGATTTACGTGCATCTCGGTTCCGCTTTTTGATGTTCCGATGTGAACCATGTCCTCATCTTTTTTGCTGTCGTGAACGTATATTTGATCCTTAAAGGTCGCATAATACTTCCCAAAGATGAAGTCGAATTCCTCCTGCGTGGGTGCACGGTGAACGCCAGTTGCGATAATGAATTTGATATTCTTGTCTTTTATTTGTTCATAGATAATGTCCAGAACCTTAGCAGTTGGAGTAGGACGCGTACCGTCATTTACGATAAAGAGGACATCTTTCGCGTCGCTAAGAAAATCAGTAAACGACTTTGATTCAATCGGGTGTTCAATGGCCCTGAGCAGGATTTCCGTCTCGTTTTGCGCCGTAACCTTATTCGGGTACACAACACTTAGTACATTAGTATCAGGCAGGTTTAAATCGAGTTTTTCATCTTTGCCATATGGAACCTGAATGTTCATGCTGGCCTCCTGTACGCTTTGTGTCTTTGGGTTTGGGACTTGGTTTTTGGAACATATCTTTTGTTCCTATTTTCCACCTTTTGTTTTTGAAATATGGTCCTCGATGAATTTAGTGATCGCTTCAGGACCGTGGGCAAGGTTCTTCAATTCCTCGTCTAGATTTGTCGGTTTGATTCGCATAATCCAACCAGCACTATATGAATCCTTATTGATAAGACGGCAATCGTTCTCAAGTTCGCTGTTGACTTCAATAATTTCTCCAGAGATAGGCGTCACTAGCTTACCTACCCATTTTGACGACTGTATTTTACCACAGGTTTCACCTTGACTTACAGAATCACCCTCAAAAGGCAAATCTACATACGTCGTATCGCCGGCTTGTTTTTGATAGAAATCATCCATGCCCACTCTGATCGTGCCATCTGATTCCACCTTGACCCAAGAATTCTCAGCGTGATAATAAAGGTCATCTGGCATATTATATCCTTGAATCTCCATTATTCCTCCTTTTTTCAAATTATTTTGTTATAATATCCCATAAGTTCTACTGTATATTCTCTAACTCGGGTAATCATCAAAACTAGTGCCCTCCCCACTAAAGTGTATTTCGATTGGTATTATAACGATTTTCTTTCACAAGTCAAGTGGTGAGGTACTCTTGACAATACATCTAAATCACCTATAATTAGATGAATGTTTTTGTTGTTTCTACTTTTACTGAATTATGATCCACAAACGCTTGCCGTACCTCCGAAGAAGCATTCTTTTGGTTTTTACCGGGCATCAAAGTACTACTTGCAGCTCTTCTTGGGTCCAGGCTATGACTATGAGGACCCCCAAGGTATAGCCATTGCCAAGCTGAAGGAGTTGGATGACCCAAAAACCAAAAGGGATGATGATGAGTTATCTGTTTTTGCAGTTAACTCAGGTCGGGGTCAGATAATCTACAACATAGGATTAGAAGCAGTAAAGACATATGGTAATAGCAAGATTTTTTCAGATCCCAAGGGTATTGCAGTTAATGAAGACGGACTGGTAGTATTGGCAGATTTCGGCAATGAACGTGTTGTCAAGCTGCAATATGAAGGTGGAAAGATTAGACAGGTCGGAGAGATAGCTTTGCCAGGAAGACCATATGATGTCTGCTTGGATTCTGACAACAACCTCTATGTAACTGATTTTGACAATTCAAAAATCTACATTTATTCGCCACAGGATTCTCTTATTCTGGCATTTGGTCGAGAAGGTCGCTCTGAGAGCGAGATCTATCAACCAATGGGTATCGAGACGATTGATGTTCATGCACCGCATAATCACCACAAAGACAATTTTATTGTGGTTACTGATAAGGGTGGTTTAAGGATATCTAAGTTCTCAATGCATGGTAGGTTCATGGGTTCGGTTGACAATTTTGAGATTGGTCTGGCAGATTCGAGATTCCTTTATGTCGCGGTTGATTATTTCGGTAGTATCTATGTAACAGATGAAGAAAACGATCAGATACATAAATTCGATCATGACCTCAGATATATAATCTCTGTGGGCAGAACAGGTACTGACAAGGGTGAATTTATTGCACCGCGCGGCATTTCGATTTGGCGCAAATACGGGCAGGTATTTTTGTCTGAAAAGGAGGGTGGTCAATACTTATGGGTGGCGGCTGACGGATTTGTTGTGGGCACTTTCCCTAATGTTTTTACGCATAATCAACCGGGGACCACCTTGGCTATATACACCACTCAAGATTCAAAGATCTACATTTCAGTCTACAATCAGTTAGGAGAAAAGGTACGGGATTTGCTCAGTGGTCTTAGAAGACCTCCTGGTGAGTTCTTGATTGTTTGGGATGGTCTTGATGATAACAACCAGTTAGTGCCTGGAGGCGACTACGAATTCCGTATAACCGTGAGGTCACTCCATGGTCTTGCAAAAAGACTGACTAAGGAAATGAAGGTAGGTGTAAAGTGTATCGTGTTATAAGTATCATACTCAAGTATAGAAATTTCAATAATTCCTATACAAACTCCAAATCCGAAGTCCTAAATACTAAACAAATTCAAATTGCTAAATTCAAATGCTCTAAACATTGTTTTGAATTTCTGTCATTAAAATTTAGAGATTGTTTAGGATTTAGTATTTTGAAATTAGGATTTAGCCGAACAGTAGCGAGGCTTATTTTGATACCTCTATTGCTCGGGGCGACCAAGTATGCCGGGGAGTTTCAAGAGTTAGGTGTAGGCGGCAGAGCTTGTGCAATGGGTGGTATCGGCGTTGCCCAATATGCTGATCCGTCAGTCATCTATTTTAACCCAGCTGGTTCGTTTTACGCAAACAGAAGTGCTTTGATTATGCACGCTGAGAATTTTGCTGGTGCGGTGAAGAACGAATTCGGTTCAGTGATTTTGCCAAAGGGCAATATGTCTTTTGGTTTCGGTTTCCAATATCTTTCAGTGGGGGATATCAAACTCACCCGGTTGCAGGATACGATCCCACCGAGTAACTCGAATCCACCAATACCATATGATACTGTAGGCACCAAGGATCTAGTGCTCTACATCAATGCTGCAAGAGGTAATGAAATGCTATCATATGGTGTCAATATAAAGGTCTTTTACCGTGACCTCGCTGTTATAACCGGCTATGGCGGTGGCGTTGATTTTGGTCTAACATTGAATCTCGAATATCTCACCGTGGGACTGGCGATACGGGATTTTGTGCTGTCACCAGTTATTTGGAGTAATGGGACGAAGGAAACGATCGTTCCGAAAGTATCGTTTGGTATAGCACCGGCAATAGTACTGAGTAAGATTAACTCAGTAGTTACTTTCGGCTGCGATATTGTTAAATCCCTTGATACTGAAGGCTTTGATTTGAACCTTGGTTTTGAATGTGCTTACAAGGATTTCGCCTTTGGTCGAGCTGGGCTATACAGAGGTAACTATACACTTGGCATGGGTGTGAAATATAAATGGTTTAGCCTCGACTATGCATTCGTAACTCATTCAGATCTCCACGATTCCAATAAATTCTCTGGCGGATTCACATTTTAATAAAAGCCGAAGTTTTCCGAAAACTCATGAATCTATGGGCGATATTTATCCCCATGATTTACTATGTGTTACCCCAGCGCTCTGGTCGGCTAACACTTTTAGCAATATGTGTCGCAGTGGTTACAGTTGATTTCTTACGACTCCATGTCAATGGGGTTAAGGAAGGGTTCATTTTATTCTTCGGATCATTTCTCCGCCGACATGAATTTACCCGATTGAGTGGTGCAACCTATCTACTTTTAGGTTGTCTAGTAACCTCACTACTATTCAGAAAACCAATTGTTGTTGTTGCCTGTGCTTATACCATTATAGGAGATACCTTTGCAGCAATCCTTGGTCAGAATATAAAAAGTCCAGAATTATTCAAAGGGAAGACCATTATGGGTAGTCTCGGGTTTTTGCTGGTATCGCTGGCAGTTGCTGTGGTCATATACTATTTGCCTGATACTTTGCCGATGAAGCCTTTGATAATCGGAGCCATTGCTGCTACGGTTTTTGAGTCTCTACCGTTGCCCCTTGATGATAATTTTGCGGTTCCGATTCTCACCGGTCTTGCTATGTGTTTCTTTTAATTCGTTTGCAGCTATTCTATTCTATCTTGGCTTCCTCGGATGCTTGACGTTCCAGGCTGATTTTCTGGAATTTCGCAAGACCAGTACCTGCCGGGATTATTCTACCCACTATAACATTCTCTTTGAGTCCTTCAAGCCAGTCTAGTTTCCCTTCGACCGCAGCATCGGCGAGTACTTTGCTTGTTTCCTGAAAACTCGAAGCCGAAAAGAACGATTCAGTCGAGAGCGCTGCTCTCGTTATCCCAAGGAGAATCGGTCGATAGGTAGCAGGTTTTCTGCCTTCAACAAGTGCCTGTTGGTTAACGTGGATAACGCGTCGCTTATCGGTTATTTCACCACCGACGAATGGCGTATTGCCTGGTTCCTCTATTTTTACCCTCTGCAGCATCTGTCGGACGATCACTTCAATGTGTTTATCGTCGATCTTAACATCCTGGATTCTATAGACTTCGAGTATCTCATTTACCAAGAAACGTTGCGTCTCCATAGGTCCTTTTATTCTAAGAATGTCGTGCGGGTCTATGGCTCCTTCGCATAGCGGATCACCAGCACGTACGAATTCACCCGAGTGAACCTTCAGATATCTTGTTGTTGGTATTTTGTAATCTCTTGCATCACCGACTTCTGGTGTAACAATCACTTTCCATGTTCCTTTTTCTTCTTGGACATCACAGATACCATCGATCTCTGTAACCACCGCCGGATTTTTTACTATTTTTGATTCGAATAATTCTTCGACTCGTGGCAAACCACCGGTGATGTCTTTGCTTTTACCTATTTCCTTAGGTATTCTTGCAATGAGTGTGCCGGGTGCGATTTTATCACCATCTTTAACCAGTAAATATGTCCCGGCTGGGATGGAAAATGTCTTGAGGACTTTTCTTGTGCTGCTTAGGATATTGATTTTCGGGTGGTGGTGGCGAACTCGATCTTCAACGATAACCAGTTGTTTTCCACCTGATCTTTCATCCACCCAGTTTTCTTGGAGTGTTATGCCGGGAACAATATCAATGTACTTGATCCGTCCACCAGCTGGTGAAACAATGGGTATCGAATATGGATCCCATTCAAAAAGCATGTCACCTACGGTTATCATATCGCTCTTTTTAGGATAGATTACCGCGCCGATCGGGATATTGTAGCCCATTTTTCTGCCGTCTTTACGTTTTATGATCATCCGACCTTTATCGTTTAGACTCACCACATTGCCGTCTGGTTTTTCCACACCAGACAGGTTTTCGAAATTTACAATCCCAGAGATGTCGGCGTTTCTTGAAGTGGTCTCAGCAATCCTCAATGCCACACCGCCACCATGGAATGTTCTCAATGTTAGCTGGGTACCTGGTTCACCAATTGACTGTGCGGCGATGACGCCGACGGCTTCGCCTATTTCAACCATTGTACCAGTTGCCAGATTTCTGCCATAACACTTAGCACATACACCAATTGATGCTTCACAAGTCAGGATTGATCTTACCTTGGTTTTCTCGATACCGCTCTTCTCAATTTTCATCGCCTGATCATTTAGTATTTCGTCACCAGCTTTGACGATCATATCATCAGTGAGTGGATCGATGACATCGACGAGGGCCACGCGACCGGCAATTCGTTCACTTAGCGGTTCGACTATTTTTTCACCCTCTTTGAGGGCACTTATTTCCTGTCCCATGATAGTATGGCAATCTTTCATTGTGACGATCACATTTTGAGCAACATCAACTAAGCGGCGCGTTAGATAACCAGCGTCCGCGGTTTTTAAAGCAGTATCAGCTAATCCCTTGCGTGCACCATGTGTCGAGATGAAGTATTCAAGGACTGAGAGACCTTCTTTACAGGATGACTTAATCGGTGTTTCAATGATCTGTACGGACGTCACCTTGCGCTGCGGTTTCGACATCAAACCTCTCAAACCACAAATTTGACAGGCTTGGTTACGCGAACCACGTGCTCCAGAATCCACCATCATAAACAAGGGATTGAATCCGTTCCGGTTTTTTTCAAGATCTTCCATGAGATTTTCCTCGATATTCATGGCAACTCGCGTCCAAGTGTCAATTACCTTATTGTACCGTTCATTCTCTGAGATGAGACCGTTTTTGTGGGCGCGGTTTATTTCTATAACTTCTTTCGTACCTTTTTGCCATATTTTTTCCTTGATCCGCGGACTAATCATGTCATCAATACCTACTGTGAGTCCTGATTTTGTGGCGTATTCAAACCCTGCTCTTTTCATACTATCCAGTAATTCAATAGTTTTTTCCGTACCGAATTTATCAAGACACTCTTCGACAATGCCTTCAAGTTTCCTTTTGTTCATTGTTTGATTCCGGAACTGCATTTCTTCAGGAAGCAAATTATTGAAGAGAACGCGTCCTGCTGTTGTGTCGATTACCTTATTCTTAGATTTATACTTCACTGGATCGTGAAGCGTAATAACACGATTGGTAAGCGCTATTTCTATTTCATCCGCCGATGAGAACAACCATATTTTTTGACCTTTTCCCTTTTTCTCTTTTGTTAGGTAATAGAGCCCGATGACGATATCCTGACTCGGTGCCATGAGGGCTCGACCATCTGCAGGTGAACGTATATTATGAATGGAAAGCAAGAGCATATATGATTCCAGTATCGCTTCAGGAGATAATGGTATGTGTAAACTCATCGTATCACCATCGAAGTCTGCGTTGAATGGGTGACAGACCATGGGGTGTATGGCAATGGCTCTTCCTTCTCTTAACACTGGCAAGAATGCCAAGATGGATACTCGGTGTAGTGTCGGTGCACGGTTCAGTAAAACGGGTCGGTCTCTGATGATTTCGTCAAGTATTTCATAGACCTCAGTAGATTTTGCTCTTACTAGGCGTCTGGCGTTTCTTTCAGAATCAACCACACCGCGTTCTTCGAGTTTCCTGACGATCATTGGTTTGAACAGTTCCAAAGCCATTTCCTTTGGTATCCCGCACTCGTATAATTTCAAGGATGGATCTACAACGATTACTGAACGACCTGAATAATCAACCCGTTTGCCAAGAAGGTTTCTTCTAAATCTACCTTGTTTTCCTTTGAGTGCTTCAGCAAGCGATTTGAGTGGTCTATTTCCTCTGCCTTTAATAGGTCTGGCGCGTCTTGAATTATCAAGGAGAGCGTCAATTGAATCTTGCAGCATTCTCTTTTCGTTGCGCACAATGACTTCGGGCGTTTTTATACCCGAGGTTATTGATTTCACACGGTTGTTACGAGTGATAACGCGCTTATAGAGATCATTCAGATCAGAGGTTGCATATCTTCCACCTTCAAGGGAAACGAGGGGCCGAAGGTCTGGTGGAATTACTGGTAGTTTTGTGAGAACCATCCACTCAGGTCGATTGCCTGACAGTCGGAATGCCTCAACCAGTTTTAACTTCTTGAGAAGCTGGAAACGTCGTGCTTTCAGGGTTTCTTTTTCTAACCGGATTCTTAGATCCGATGATGAATTCTCGAGCTCAATATCTTTGAGCAAGTCATATATAGGTTGACCACCCATGTCTGCTTTGAATCCTTCGTATTTCTCCTTGGCGTCGCGGTATTCTTCCTCAACTAGTACTTCACTTTTCCGGTACGGTGAATCGCCCGATTCCAGCACGATATAAGCCTCATAGTTCAAGATCGCCTCGAGCTGATTTATCGACAGGTCTAATAGCAAGCCGATTTTACTCGGTGGGATCTTATAGTAGAAAACATGAGCTACTGGTACTGCTAACTCGACGTGACCCATTCGATTTCTTCTAACTGAAGCGGCGGCTACTTCAACACCACAGCGGTCACATATCGTACCGCGGTATTTGGCTTTTTTATACTTGCCGCAGGAGCATTCAAAATCCTTTACCGGTCCGAAGATTCGTTCGCAGAACAAGCCATCTTTTTCAGGGCGTTGTGTCCGATAATTTATCGTATCCGCGCGGGTTACTTCACCTCGAGACCATGATTGTATTGTATCGGGTGAAGCAAGGCTTATTCTTAGTCCACTATAGTCCATGAGGTCAATACTTCCGAAGTCTCTACTTCTCACCAGAAACCTCCTTTTTCTCAAGTTTCTCAAAGGTTATATTGAAACAGAGTCCCTGGAGTTCCTTAAGGAGAACATTGAACGATGCAGGGGCACGTGGTCTTGGAGGATTCTTCCCGCGTATTAGAGCTTCGTACATGGCTGCCCGACCTTCGACATCATCCGATTTGACAGTTAACATTTCTTGAAGTGTGTATGCTGCACCATAGGCTTCTAGTGCCCAGACTTCCATTTCCCCTAGACGCTGACCACCAAATTGAGCTTTGCCGCCGAGCGGTTGCTGGGTGATGAGCGAGTAAGGTCCAGTCGATCGAGCATGTATTTTCTCGTCCACCATATGTATTAATTTCAGCATATACATGAAGCCAACCGTGATTTTTGAGTCAAAAGGTAAACCTGTTCTTCCATCGCGCAGCTCAATCTGACCGTCTTCTGGCAGGTTTGCTTCCAGGAGTTTCTCCTTAATCTCACCGACTGTTGCGCCGTCAAAAACTGGTGAAACTGCATAGAACTCCAATTTTTCTGCTGCCCAGCCTAGATGCATTTCCATGACTTGACCGACATTCATTCGCGAAGGGACACCGAGTGGATTTAGGACTATATCAATCGGTGTACCATCAGGCAAAAACGGCATGTTTTCTTCAGGCATTATTTTTGCTACGACACCCTTATTCCCGTGGCGTCCGGCCATTTTATCACCAACTGAAATTCTTCTTTTCTGGGCAATAAATACCTTTACTATTTTAAGTACACCGTGTGGCAATTCATCACCTCGCAGCAGTTTATCTTCTTCTATTTTCTTGTCCGCGACAATCTGTTGTAGTTTTTCCTCACCTTCAAGGACGATTTGCTCAACCTCGCCATTCAGCTTCAGAGTCCTGATGTACTTGTCCTCCGCAGTAATTTTCATAGTCTTCAAGCCATCGAATAATTTATCCTCAAACGTACTTCCTTTTCTTAGCAATATTTTTCCTTTTTCATCTCTTATTGAGGAAGCTACGGTATGTCCAGAGAGTAGCTTTTTTAGTAGTTTGTTACGGACTACGAGGGTTTCTTCGTATAGGGTTGCAAATTCTTCTTGGATTCTGAGTTTGTGTTCTTCCTCAACGAGTTTCGCTAATGGATCGGTTGTTCGTCGGGTGAGGATTTTTCGGTCGATTACAACCCCTTCTACGCCAGGTTCTACTCGCAACGTAGTGTCTCTTACATTTATTGCTTTTTCAGCGAAGACAGCTCGCATTAGTCTCTCTTCTGGGGTTAGTTCAGTTTCGCCTTTGGGTGTGATTTTTCCAACCAATATGTCGTCAGGACCGACGTGAGCACCCATACGGACTATGCCATATTCGTCTAGATCCTTGAGCAGAAAATCACTGATTCCAGGTATGTCCCTTGTTACTTCTTCAGGGCCGAGTTTTGTTTCCCTAACCTCACAGTCGAATTCCAATATGTGGATTGAAGTAAACGTATCTTCTTTTAGCAGTCGTTCAGAAAGAATTACGGCATCTTCAAAATTAAATCCCAAGAATGGCATAAAGGCAATAAGCACATTCCTCCCGAGTGCAAGAACACCCTCTTTTGTTGCGTAACCATCAGCCAGTACATCACCCTTTCTAATCTTTTGGTTTATTTTGACAAGCGGTTTTTGATGGATGCAGGTATTTTGGTTGGATCTCAGGAACTTTGATAGTCGATAGCGTTTCTTAACTCCTTGTTTCGTTTCCACAATTATCCTCTGGGCATCTACATAAGAGACTCTGCCTTCTTCCTCGGCTAAGAGAAGGGTACCTGAATTCTTGGCGATGCGTTCCTCCATGCCCGTTCCGACAAGGGGCAGAGCAGGTTCGAGCAGAGGTACAGCTTGACGTTGCATGTTCGAACCCATGAGGGCACGGTCTGCATCATTGTGCTCAAGAAAAGGGATAATTGTGGCGGTTGGACTAAATACCTGCTCAGGAGAGACATCCATCAACTCAACTTCTTCACGGGGAACCATTGGGAAGTTATCCTTTCTCCGGCAGAGTACACGTTCTTTCAACATCTTGCCTTTTTTGTCGACCAGGGTATTTGCCTGGGCAATAGTGTATTTATCTTCTTCATCGGCTTGTAGATAAATTACCTCTTCTCTCACGCGGCTGTTTTTCACCACCCAGTAGGGGGCTAGGATAAAACCGTGTTTATCTATTTTTGCGAAACTGGCGAGACTTGAAATCAAACCGATGTTTGGTCCTTCAGGTGTTTCAATAGGACATATCCTTGAATAATGTGAGTAATGGACATCACGGACTTCAAAACCTGCAGTCTGGCGCCTTAAACCTCCTGCACCTAATGATGAGATGCGGCGTTTATGCGTCATTTCTGAAATTGGATTTGTCTGCTCCATAAATTGTGAGAGTTGCGATGTCGTAAAGAATTTATTTATGATATTGGAAACAAGGCGCGGATTTATCAAATCTTGCGGTGATAATCCCGATTCGTCCATTAATGAGGCTCGTTCTTTTATGTTTTGAATTAGTTGTGATATCGCTAACCGGAATTGAGCACCTAAGAGCTCACCAACCCTGCGTACTCGGCGGTTTCCAAGATGATCGATATCATCAGCAGAGAATTCTTTATTAGCGAAACGAAACAGTGCACGGAATACCTCAAAGAGATCGTCGGTTGTTAGATAGAGCTTTGTTGAGCGTTCGCTGATACCGAGTCTCATATTAAGCTTGAATCGTCCAACTTCAGCTAGCTTGAAATGGTCTGGATCAAACAATATGTTCTTTATATAAGCCGCTGCGATATCAAGTGTTGGGGGTGCCATGGAGCGGAGTAAGGTGTATATCTTTTTGGCTGCTTCTTCCTTTGAAGAGGTGTGGTCTTTTTTGAACGTATTTGTCAGAATTGTAACGCCGCGATCGTGCGAATTGATGATCGTCACCCGTTTGATACCCTTGTGTTTCAATAAATCGAGGGTCGGTTCATCAAATAGTTCTCCTGCTGGGACCAGAAGGTTTTCGTCCTCAGATATGCTCTTGCCACAGAAATAATTGAGCGCACTTTTAAGATCTACCTGTTTTGTAGGATAAAACAATTTGATGATATCCTCATTTTTTTCATAACCCAGACTGCGGATAAACATTGTTCCCAGTAGTTTTCTGCGTCGGTCCAATATAGCATAGAATGTATTCAATCGATCGATGCGGAACTCAACCCATTGTCCGCGGTAAGGTATGATCATTGCTGTAAAGCTGTTTTCCCCTTCGCTAAAATAAACTCCAGGCGACCGGTGGATTTGATTAACGACAACTCTTTCCACGCCGTTGATTATGAAAGTTCCCCGGTGAGTCATGAGCGGAAGATCGCAAAGGTATATCTCCTGTTCGATCATATCCTGCATCTTGTGCGATTCATTATCTTCATCATCACGTTTAACCAAACGAAATCTCACCTTAAGTGGAACCCCGTAGGTTGCGCCTTTTTCAATTGCCTCGTTGACTGAGTACTTAGCTATGCCAAAACGATGTGAATCATAAACGAGCATATACCGATTATGAATATCAGAAACCGGGAACAGCTCGGTGAAAACCTTTTTAAGGGTTTTGCTAATGAATTGATGGTAGGATTCGAGCTGGACTTCAAGCAAATGAGGCATCTTGAAAGTCGATTTTTTCTTTGAGAAATTAATAATGTTTCTCATAATTTTATATTTCTATCCTCTGTAATATGTGCAATTACGATGATATCTCTTGTAAACTGCAATCTGTCATCTTGGTTAAAAACATACAATATTGCAGTTTACGGCAATATGTGCTTTTTTTATCAAGTTATTGACCAGTTGATTCTGTCGGTTTATTGACGACCAAGGTTTTGCTCACTTGAGTTCAATAGTTGCGCCGACCTCTTCGAGTTTACTCTTCATATTCTGCGCTTCTTCTTTAGAAACACTTTCCTTTACGTCTTTAGGCAGGTTATCAATCATATCCTTCGCCTCTTTGAGCCCGAGGCCAGTAAGCTCTCTCAACACTTTCAAAACCTGGATCTTCTTGTCGCCGCAAGAAGTCATCAATACGTTAAACTCATCTTTCTCTTCATCTTTACCTGCTGTGGCATCGCCACCTGCTTGGGCAACAATTTGAACCGGTGCTGCGGCAGTGACGCCGAACTTGTCCTGAAGTGTCTTCACGAGTTCGGATAATTCAATCACTGTTAAGTTGCCGATTTCATCAACTAAAGTTTCAACACTTTTCTTGGATTTTGCCGTCATTTTACCTCCTTATCTTTTATCGCTTCAATTGTGTATACTAAATTTCTTAGTGTGCCTTCCAGCACATTTACGAAATTGCCAAGTATATTGAGCGAACCAACCACTTGACTATATAGTATGTCTTTTGAAGGTATTTTTGAAAAAGCGATCACTTCTTCAGTATTGAAGAAGTCGCCTTCAATAAAGCTACCCTTTATTTTTAATGTTTTCTGATTTGCTATTATTTTTGCAAGGACTATTGGGTCTTTTAAAGCTATGACTATGCCGGTTGGACCGATGAAAAGCTGTTTTATAGTGGCTTCGTCAAAGCCCATGTTCTTCATTGCTAAGAACCCAATTGTATTCTTCAAGACAAGATAATTGCCGTGGTTTTTGTTCAAATCTCGTCGTAATCTCTCCAAGTTCTTAACACTAAGACCAGTGAAGTCAGTGAAGTAGAACGCTTTTCCTGTTTTCAGATCTTCGATTGTCTTTATCAGATACTCAGTATTTTTTTGTGATGGCATTATGTGCCTCCCTGTCGCACTTCATCCAGGACGCTTTTTGCATCAAGTTGGATACCTGGGCCTATCGTTGAGGAGATAGTCATTGATTTTATGAACTGTCCTTTCACACTTGTTGGTTTTGCCGTAAGCAGGTCTTCTAAGAATACTGTGATATTTTCCCGTAGTTTTTCTGCATCAAAGGAAACCCGACCAACTGCTATATGGAGGCATCCAGTTTTGTCGGTTTTGAACTCCACTTTTCCTTTTTTTAAAGCCTCTACTTGAGTGGCAATTTCGAAAGTAACGGTGCCGACTTTTGGTGAAGGCATAAGGCCTTTTGGTCCAAGTATTTTTCCCAGTTTGCCGACGTCTGACATCACGTCCGGCGTTGCTATGATCACATCAACATCAGCCCAGCCACCTTTTATTTTTTCGATATACTCATCAAAACCAGTATAGTCAGCCCCTGCGTTCTGTGCTTCTATTTCCTTTTCACCTTTGGCCAAGACGAGGATTTTTTTCTTTTTTCCGGTTCCATGCGGCAGATTCGATATACCTCTAATCAATTGATCAGTCTTTTTCGCGTTTATATTGAGCTTCAAGGCTATGTCGACGGACTCATCGTATTTGGCTTTTGCCAGCTGTTTTACTTTTTCGATCGCTTCGCTCAACGTGTATTTCCTTGCTTCGATATTTGCTTTGATTTCTCGATAACGTTTTGAACGCTTCATTTATCCTCCACCGTGATCCCCATGGACCTTGCGGTGCCTTCAATTATCTTCATTGCTTGTTCGATCGAATAGCTATTCAGGTCCTTGAACTTGCGCTCGGCGATTTCCTTTACCTGTGTTTTTGTGACGGTTCCGACCTTGTCCTTTTGCGGCACGGGTGAGCCTTTTGCTATACCAGCAGCCTGCTTCAGCAAGATGGTCGCTGGTGGACTCTTCAAAATGTACGTAAAGCTTCGATCGGCATGTATCGAAATCACCGCAGGTATGATCAGACCAGAGAGATTTTTGGTTTCTGAATTGAAAGCCTTACAGAATTCCATTATATTGACGCCATGTTGCCCCAGAGCTGGGCCAACTGGCGGTGCTGGGGTTGCACTGCCTGCAGGAATCTGTAGCTTTACGGTTGCAATAACTTTCTTTGCCATATATTCCTCTATTTCCTCACATAGTTTTCAATTGATGGAAGCCCAATTCAATTGGTGTGGTTCGACCGAATATAACAATCAATACTTTAGCTTTTTCGCGTTCCGGGAACACATCTTCGATCGTACCGATGAAATCATTGAACGGACCATCTATGACGGTTACCCTTTCGCCTTTAGCAAAGGGGATTTTCGTGATTACCTTTTCCTTTGATTCTTTGACCTGGACTAAAAGAGCATCGATTTCATCTTTGACAAGAGGTATCGGTTTAGTTTTGGAACCAAGGAAATGCGTCACACCAGGGATTGAGTTTACCAGGCGCAGGTTTTCATCGTTGCCCTCCATTTCAATAACCATATAGCCAGGATACAGACGCCTTTCCTCTATTACCCGCTTTCCCCTTCTGATTTTCACGAGGTTTTCAACTGGTATCACGATTTTGCCAAAAGAGCTCTCTAAGCCGTTTTCCTTTATTGTTTTCTCCAGTATTTTCCTGACTTTCTGTTCATGTCCGGTAAGTGTATGGACGACAAACCACTGCATTGATTTTTCTTCAGTGCGTTCCATAATCTAACTTAAAATCAAAGCGAGTATGGTTGAGAAAAAACGATCGAAAATATAGATGATAACCGCGACAATAGCTGATATGATGATGACAACTATCGTTGAGTTTATCAATTCACTGCGCGTCGGCCATGTAACCTTACGCATCTCAGTGTAGATTTTTTTGATATTGCCCAATATTTTTTTAATCACAATCAAACTCTTCACACCAGGCCTGGAGGGATTTGAACCCCCAACCCTCCGGTTTGGAGCCGGATGCTCTGCCGTTAGAGCTACAGGCCTATTTTACCTCCTTATGCAAGGTATGCTTGCGACAAGAACGGCAATACTTTTTGATTTCCAGGCGCTTCTGCTTCTTTTTATTTTTCGTAGTCGTATAATTACGGGCTTTGCATTTCTGGCAAGCCAAAGTGATAATCACTCTCATTATTCTAGTATTTTGGTTACGATGCCCGCACCGACAGTTCTGCCGCCTTCGCGGATTGCAAAGCGCAGTCCCTGCTCGACTGCTACGGGCGTGATCAACTCGATCTCTAGATTAGCATTGTCGCCAGGCATGACCATCTCAACACCTTTGGGTAATTTCGCAATACCAGTC
>JAUWGT010000158.1 GCA_030606265.1 Candidatus Stahliibacteriota bacterium
AACAAATTTTCTACTGGGCATTCTACGTCTGTTAAGACGTAGAAGCAGAGAATGAACACAATCGCTAATGTAAAATATGGGGTCAGACCATTCTAATTGATGGGAGAAGGTGGCAGGTCTTGACATTCGACAAGATAAGTTGTGCACTGACGGACGAGGCCGGACGAGGTGCAGAAATGGAAAATAGGGGACGGGGGTTGATTTTGTGACAAAATTTTGGATAATGTACAAGTGAGAAGGAAAATGAAGCGCAGAGAAATAATGAGCTGGGGTATAATGGTTAGTATCTTTGTAATAATTGCCTGGATTGTTTGCGAAGTGGTTCGATAATGAAAGGAATGGGGTCAAATCGAGAAAGAATTAGCAGAAGTAACAGAAAAATTGGATGGTTATTTAAAAGAGCTTGGTCATGAAGAAAAATAATATTATTCGAGTGAACACAGTGAATCGAGAATATCATCATAATTTCCTCTCCCTTGATGGGAGGGGATTAAAGCCTGCCCCGTACTTGATACGGGGGTGAGGGTGTAAATACCATGTTCCAACCTAATTTCAAATACACACACAAAATCGTAAACCTGCTTTCTAAAATCTCTGCTGCCCGTGAAGTTATCCTCAATTCACCTCTTATTCCTAAATGGGAAGTCGCCTTGCGCCGCGAAGCAATTATCCGAAGCGCCCATTCCTCAACGCATATTGAAGGTAATAGATTGAATCTGGAACAAGTAAGTAAATTAGCACATGGTAAGAAAATCACTGCTACAAGAAAAGATAAGAGGGAAGTCTTAAACTACTTATCAGTACTTAAAAAAATCGATAAGCTTGTTACAGGTAAAGAACTTGCTGTTAAGGACATTTTGAAGATACACCGTTTGGTCACCAAAGATACGCTTGAGCGTCCGGAAGACTGCGGTGTTTTCCGCACGCGGTATGTGGTCGTTGGAAATCCGGTTACTGGAGAAATTTTCTTCAGACCACCAAAGAATGAACATGTCCCAGGATTGGTGAAAGATTTAGTGGACTGGATCAACCCAAACGACGCACAAGAACTTGATCCGGTAATTGAGGCAGGAGTTATTCACTATGAGTTTGTCAGGATACACCCGTTCGTTGATGGAAATGGCAGGACTGCAAGAGTCTTGGCAACCTGGATTCTTTACAAGCGAGGATTTGATACTAAACAATTTTTTGCTCTCGATGACTATTATGATTTAGATAGACCAGCATATTACAAAGTACTACAAAGTGTTAATCAGGCGATACTGGATCTGACAAAATGGGTGGAGTACTTTGTTGAAGGAGTACATGTAAGTGTTCAGGAAGTTAAAGAACGAGTCATCCGGCTCAGTAGCGAACGGTTACGAAAAACCAAAAGAGGTCAGATCGCTCTAACCGAACGCCAGATGCAGATTGTGGAATTTATAAATCAGAATGGACAAATAACAAACCGAGATGTAAGGAAATTGTTTAAGCTTTCGGATGAAGGCGCTCTGAAAGAAATCAAGAAACTTGTGAGATTAGGGGTCCTTAAAAGTTCTGGGAAAGGAAGGTCTTTACACTATGTTGCACAATAGGTTGGCGATTAGGTTGGCGATTAGGTTGGCGATTATGAAGCGGAAGAATGGGGTTAAACCTTTTTTGAGTAACGGAGTGTTTGTGTATCGGAGTACTGGGGTAACGGCGACGGAGAGTAACGGAGTGAGGGGGAATATGAAAAAAATTATTATTGAGAGATTTTTTAGTTAAGAATGAAAAAAGGAGATCAAAATGAAATTACTTCTTCGTTGGGCAATTGCTAGTCTTGCGCTCTTTGTGGCGGCATGGCTCGTGCCTGGCATCCGCGTCGAAGGAAGCGCTTGGTTCGTCTATGCAGTGATGGCAATCATCCTGGGGTTCATTAATGCGATTATAAGGCCGATACTGAAATTCCTTAGCTGCGGGCTTATTATCATCACACTTGGCTTGTTTGTTCTGGTGATCAATGGGCTTACCTTGTGGCTTTCCTCGGGTATTGCTGTGAACTGGTTCCATGTCGGTTTTTACGTGGATGGATTTTGGTCTGCTTTCTTTGGCGCGCTCATTGTGAGTATTGTTTCTGTTATTCTCTCGGCCCTGATCAAGAAGGAAGAGATACCGAGAGGTTAGAGGATAAGGGCAAAATGCCCACTGGGGATGTGAGAACAGAAGGGGGGTAAACCATTCTGATTTAAGATTTCAGATTTTAAATTGTAGATTGAAAAGATAATGAACAGAAAGAGAAAAAGCGTAGGGTGTAGGGAGTAATGCGTAGAGCGATGACATCGTTACAAAATTTGAGATAATTAGGTAGAAGAGTATGATTACTGAGCAGCGGAGTTCCGGAGAAATGGAAAAAGCGTCCGGATGAAATAATGAATTTCACCCAAATGCTAACGCTACGGGACCTCTCGCTTCGCTCGAGATTTCCAACCTCTCGCCATGCTCGAGATCTACGACCTCTCACTACATTCGAGACTTACAGCAGGCGGGGCAGGCGGGATAAATATCGACGTATGGAAGATAGTAACTGTAAGTACTGTGCGTCTCACGTTATGCTCTTTGCCTACGCTTCTTCTAATTGACTTTCCGTTTCCGTTGTATATACTAAATAAAATATGTAGACAGACAGGTTCATTATAATCGTAAATGAGGGGGAAGTATGTATTTTTTATTACTGATGTTGTTTGCGCAGAATAGTAAAGCTATTGAAGTACACTACACTGATCAAGCGCCCAGGATCGACGGTATTATTGAGGAAGTCTGGCACGTTGCAGATTCAGTAAGCGACTTTATTCAATTTTACCCATATGAAAAAGGCATACCAACTGACAGCACGATCGTTTATGTACTTCAGGATGCGAGCAATCTGTATATTGCGTACCGCTGTAACACCCATACTGAAAAAGCCACGATCTATCCGGGCGGGTATGAAGATTATGTCCAGGTTAATATCGATCCACTTGGAAATAAAACTACCGCGTACTTCTTTAAAGTCACAATAAGCGGCATTATCGATGATGGAATGATGCTGAATGGCGGTAGAAATAGCGATGACTCATGGGAAGGTGTATGGTATCGCGGGGCAAAGGTGTATGATGATCGTTATGAAGTGGAAATAAAGATTCCGTTCAAATCGATACGCTATAAAAAAGGATTATCTGAATGGGGTGTTACTTTTAAGCGCTATATTGCTGCAAAGCGAGAACTGATAAATTGGAATGAAGTATTACTAAAAGAAGGAGAACTCATTTCCAAGTACGGTGTTCTAAAAGGGATAAACCCACAGGCAGCTGGATATTACTTCGAGCTGTATCCTGAAGGATATATTCGCTACGATGTTATTAATAATAAAACCAAGACCAAACCGAACGCCAGTCTTAATCTCAAATGGGATGTCACGTCCCAGGCGACATTAAATGCTACTGTGTTTCCGGATTTTGCTCAGATAGAATCTGATCCGTATACTCTGAATCTTTCCAGATATCCGGTCTATTTAAGTGAACGCAGGCCATTCTTCATCGAAGGCAAAGAGATATTCAAGATGGCAAGTATGGGACATTACGGACTTCATGCACCAATGGAAATCTTTTATTCCCGCCGTATCGGCAAATCAATGGGCGGCGATGCCGTACCGATAATTACCGGTGCGAAGTTTACGGCAAAGTCTGAAGAATTCAATCTGGGAATTCTCGGTGCCTATACAGATGAATACCGTGATACTGTAGATGTCCTACTTGAACCGAGAAGATGGTTCGGCGTGCTGCGGGCTATGCGACAAATATACACTAATACTGACATTGGGCTTCTTTTCGCCGGCACCATGATCGATGAGAACGAGTATAATTACGGATTAGGTTTGGATGCCACCTATAATCAAAGATCAACGATTTTTACCCTGCAGGGAGGTTTGAGCGATAAAAACAAGAAGCGGGATTGGGCATTATCAGGTGGTTATTCATTCTATCCAAAGAACTTTTTGTTAATGGGACGCTGGGAAGTGGTGCAGGATTCATTCGATGTAAGTGATATCGGATTCGTCCCTTGGGCTGGGACAAAGGAATTTGAAGTCTATAATGCGTATTGGGGTATATACTCAAGCGGCTTTTGTCGGGATTGGAGTATCGGCCCAGGGATCAAATTGTCACAGGAATCGGAGAGCGAACCCTGGTCGAAGATTTTTTATATTCATACGTGGCCCAGTTTCAGAAACGGCATAGAGCTATGTGCTCGTATCACGCTTGGCTCCTGTTACGAAGCTGACACAAATTACTTCAAACGCGGCGCATATATGGTGTTCTGGCGCGATGGATCCAAATCGTGGTGGGGTGTAGCTCTTAATTATAAATACAATTACAATTACGCGCGTAATTTTATTGCGTATAACGGCTCCAGTAAATGCTGGGCCGGGATCCGGGTGATTCCGAAAATTGCATTGAGCACCGAAGCGAAAATATGGACCGAATGGGATACAACTAGATCAATACTCGCTACGACTCCAATGGCGAGACCAGAAATCCATTATTCCATCACTAAGGATATTAAGCTTAAGATTTTTAATGAATTTGTGTTTACCATGCCGGGTAGTGATATTGATAATATCACATGGAGTTCTAACCGATTTGGCATGCTTCTGTCGTGGAATTTTCACCCAAAAAGCTGGTTTTATTTAGCGATCAATGATTATCGCGAAGATGAAAATGACAAGCTTAAACCGCAGTACTTTATTGGCGCAATAAAGGCAAAATATTTATTGTATTTCTGAAATGAAGAAGGGATCAAACCATTCAACAAAGTAGTTACTGAGTAATTATGCCTGTCTCGCAAACTCAGTTGTACGGGGTAATTGAGTAATTTTGTAAAGATAGTAACGGAACAGGCAATATCCTCAACCTCTCACTATGTTCATCTCGCTGCCCTC
>JAUWGT010000118.1 GCA_030606265.1 Candidatus Stahliibacteriota bacterium
GCCCAATACCTTAACCTTAATATCGACACTACCTGTAACACCGGCTGTTTTAAGCGGTAAATGAACAAGATCAACGAGATCCTGTCGACCGAAATATTTCAGGGGGTCGCGACTATTTATCTTAATACTACCACTACCAGGACTCAATATCACTTTTGCTCTTGCTCTTTTTCGTGAACCAGTTATGATTTCAGCCATTCAGTGATTCCTCCTTGTAATTAGCTCTGATCATGGCTCAATCTTCGTTGGTGCTTGCACTGTATGAGGGTGATCAGTAGAAGCATATACCTTCAACCTTTTCAACCGTTTAGCCCTTAATCGATTCTTGGGTAGCATACCGCTCACGGCGTGGTATATTGCTCTCCCTGGGTGCTTCTTAATCATATCTTCGAGGTTGATCTGCTTGAGCCCACCAGGGAAAAATGAGTGAGAATAGTATATTTTATCCTTTCTCTTCTTGCCGGTAACGTGGAATTTGTCGGCATTGATAATGACAACGAAGTCACCACTGTCTACATGGGGTGTGTACTGCACCTTGTTTTTACCGATCAGGATTCGAGCTATCCTTGAAGCAAGTCTCCCCAATACCTTATCAGTAGCGTCAACCAGGTACCAAGTTCGCGTGACCTCTTCTTTTTTCAAGAGTCTCGTTTTCATAGACTATTATTATAGTTATTTTGCAGGAAATGTCAACCCCGTTAGAGAATACATTATAATGCTACCCATAATACCCGATACTGTAAGAATCCCTAATCTCTGCCTATAGGATTGAGCAAAACGCAACGTTGGTATTCTCTAACGGGGTTAATGTGCCTCATCCCAGTTCTTACCTATGCCAAGGTCGATCTTTATCGGTACATTAAGGGTTAGCGCGTGCTCCATGCAGTCTTTTATTATCGCTTGTGCTTCATCGAGGCGCTCGTCTTCAATCTCAAAGACCAATTCGTCATGAATCGACAGTAACAAGCCATAGTTGAACTTTTTCTCAAGGAGTCTGTTTTCTACGTCAATCATTGCCAGCTTTATGAGGTCTGCTGCAGTTCCTTGGATCGGTGTGTTGATCGCTGCCCTTTTGGAGAACTCTCTCAAGCCGTGGTTTCTCGAATGGAGATCAGGTAAGGGTCGTGTTCGTCCCAGTAGGGTTTCAGTATAGCCGTAGTTTTCAGTATTGAGGATAGTTTCTTTGCGCCACTTTTCTACTTCAGGATAAAGGTTGTAGTATGATTTGATGAATTGGCTTGCTTCTTCGTACGGGATATTGAGTCGCTGAACGAGTCCAAAATCAGTCATTCCGTAAATTAGGCCGTAATTCACGACTTTTGCCGTACGTCGTTTGTTATCATCAATATCAGCTTCAGACAGACCATAGATTAGCGCCGCAGTATGACGGTGGATATCTATATCTTGCTCAAATGCGCTTATAAGGTTACGATCATTTGAAATATGGGCGAGGATTCTTAGTTCAATCTGCGAATAATCTGCGGATATGAGGGAAAATCCGGGATTTGCAATAAATCCTTTTCTGATTCTGCGTCCAATATCAGTCCGTATTGGTATATTCTGGATATTGGGGTTGGAAGAAGAAAGTCGACCAGTTGATGTGCCGGTTTGATTGAAAGTCGTATGGATTCGACCGTGCTTGGCCGCTGCTATCATGGGGTCAATGAATGTCGATTTTATCTTTGCGTAGGACCGGAATTTGATTATTTCGTTAGGCAAGGGATGAACATCTTTAAGTTGTTGAAGCACACGGATGCTTGTCGATTGGTGGCTTTTGCCCCGTTTTATCGGTTTTAATTTCAGATCTTCGAACAGAATTTTGGCTAATTGCTTTGGCGAGTTGATGTTGAATGGTATTTTGGCGAGGCGATATATTTTCTTTTCAATATGCGCAAGTTCAGTGCCGAATTCTTTGCTCAGGTGTGCGAAGTAATCAAGGTCAATTCTGATACCGCGTTTTTCCATATTGCCAAGAACATCGATCAGTGGTTCTTCGATTTTTCTATATAGATCATACTGCTTTTTCAATTGTTCTTTGAGTATTGGATAAAGTTTGTAGAGGTGTTTTGCAGCGTGGAGCGGTGTCATCGCCGTGTATTCATTCAAATGGCGCAAAGCAAGGTCTTCAAGTTTCTGTGAGCCTTTGTTCGGATCAATGAGCCAAGCGGCGACATTAATGTCAAAAAATGGGTGTGCGATTGCGGTTTTCTTAATAAAATCCTTCAGGTTATAACCAACTTTGATAATTTTTTCGTTCTGCAATAAATGTTTTGCTGCATGTAAAGTAGTTTGAAAAACTGTCTGATGATCAGTACAAATAATGATTTCATCGCCGACCTTTGAGAATACCCCGATGATCTCAACTGGTTTTATCTTGGTTAGATCATTGACGTATTTACACGGTTGCATAGGAGACCTCCTATGGGGCTTACTCGTTAGGTCAGAGTCTGTAGTTTGAGCAAGGGTCTTTATATATGAGTGCAATTCCAGGTCCAGTAATATGGGCATGAGTTTTTCAATATCAGAGGCTTTGACGCGCAGTGCCGATGGTTTGATCTCCATTGGTACGTTGTATCTTAAGACGACAAGCTGATGTGATAGCAAGGCTTGCTTTCGATGCGGCAGGATTCTTTTATCCTGATCTACGGCGTCCTGGAATTCCTTGTATTTTTTGATGATCTCTACTGCTCGTTTTGGACCAATCCCAGGGACGCCAGGAACATTATCACTTGCATCACCGGTTAATGCAAGGTAATCTGCGATACGTTCGGGTGCCACCCTGAATTTCTTGAGAACTTGGCTTCGGTCTAAAATGAGATTTTTGTACGCATCATAGATGAAGATACGGTCGTTCACCAATTGAAATAGGTCCTTATCTGATGTTACGACGTAGACACTACCTTTTTTTTGTAATGATACAGCAAGGGTTGCCAGAACATCATCAGCTTCATAACCTTCGATTTCGAAGCTGGTTATACCGAGGTGTTGACAGATTTCTTTAACTTTCTCCACCTGGAAAGGAATATCAGGTGGTGTGGGTGGTCGAGTGGCTTTGTACTCTTCGTATATCTCATAGCGGAATGTCTTACCTGGGGCATCCAAAACAAGAGTAATGTACTCTGAACCGATAGTCTGTTTGATTTTTTCCAGAGTATTCAAAAATCCGAAAATACCGGATGTTATTTTGCCTTTACTGTTCTTCAAGGGATTCTTAACAAAAGCAAAATATGATCGGTATATTATTGAATGTCCATCAATAAGTACAAATTTCTTACCCACAATAAATTATATCCAATATCCATCATGAAGCAAGGTTTGTCCACTTTTTTAATATCAATATCGTTGACACATAATGTAATACGTGTAGTATTATATAGTGTCCCAATCACCTGATATCTATGCGATAATTAACCCTTGTGCTGGTCATGGGTTATTACGTAAGCTGTGGCCTCAAATTGTGGAGTATATGAAAACAAAGGGATTTAATGTCATTGTACAATTAACCAGAAAGAGAATGCATGCTTGTTGTCTTGCCCGGGATGCAGTCAAAAATCGTGCACAATGTATTGTCAGTGTTGGGGGTGAAGGTACGTTCAACGAAATTGTAAATGGTATTTTGAATTCTGCTGCTGAATCAAAGTGTATGCCAGATCTTGTAATGATACCTGTAGGGACAGGTACTGATCTTTCAAGGACATTACATATTCCAAGAGATTACGAGAAAGCCATTGACCTAATCAGTGGTGGGGTAACGAAGCTCATCGATGTTGGTAAGACAGTTTTCAGAAGTCGTAATAAGGTGTGGAAACGATATTTTGTAAATGTATTCGATATTGGACTCGGTGGTAATGTAGTCAGAATCGCAAATAATATCCCGAAAAATCTAGGAGGGTTTTTAACCTTTTTGTTTTCGAGTCTTATAGCCCTATTATCATTCAAGCCTCGTAAACTACCGATCTGGATCGATAATAAACTTATCGACGAAGGATTAATGACGATCATTGGTGCCTTGAATGGACAATATTTTGGTGGAGGTATGCATGCAGCTCCCATGGCATCTGTTGTTGATGGAAACCTGGAGTTTATTTATGTAAAAGATACAAATATTTTCAAACTTGTTTCAAATGTTTTGGCTAAGGTCTACAAAGGAAGACATTTGGAATATCATCATGTTTATCATTATCAAGGAAAAGAACTAAAGGTGAAATCGGATAAAGTTTTTCTTGCTGATATTGATGGAGAGGAAGAAAAGGCACACGAGGCGGTTGTGACAATTGTACCAAAGGCAATAAAGATCAAAATGCCAAGGGATCAGTAGAGGTTTTTTCGTTTTATATACTTGTATACTTCGTTTGGTACCAAATATTGAATACTATAGTTGTGTTTAACGTTTTTTCTTATGTTGGTTGAAGAAATATCAATTAAGGGTGCGTGACTTATTAGGACCTTGTTCGAAAAACGTTCGGTTTTCCTGATCGAATGCCGGGCTCGGGGCATAACAATGATTTTGCAGTATTTAAACAGCTCTTCAGGGGTTTTCCATGTATTGATCTCTTCCCATTGGTCACATCCGATTATCAAATAGATTATCCCTTTAATCTGTTGTTTGAAATTCTTGAGAACTTCAACGGTATATGTTTTACCAGGTATCTCTTTTTCAATATCGCTAATGGAGAATTTCTGGTTGCCCATTATTGCCAGCTCAGTCATTTTGTACCTAGTATCATAAGGCGAAAATTTATGTTTATGGGGTGGGTTGCCGGCGGGCACAAATATTATTTTACCCAGCCTAAATTCTTCTAGGACGGATTGGGCAAGGATAAGATGCCCTATATGTGGTGGGTCAAAAAGCCCACCGAATACACCTGCTTTTTCGATTTTCTTCATTCCCTTTTTCTGGCCGGTGATTTGTTTATTGTTCTTCCGATTTTTTTTCTAGTATCTTTTCACCTTTTTCTTTTATTATTTTCTCTCGCCATTTGCCATCTTCGAGTAATTCTTTATATAATTTAAGTGCTTTGTCAGGTTGTCCATTTTTTTCTAATATTCTTGCGGCATTGTATTTTGCTTCGCTACTGAATTCGGTCTCCGGATACGTTTCAATTACGTAGTTGAAATAGAGAAGCGCGGCTTCGGGTTCACCGAGCTTTAGGTAAATTTTCCCGTTTTCCATCTCCTTTTTTGCAAGATGGTTCCGTGCGACCAGAATTATTTCTTTCACTTCATCGGTGTGCTTGGAATTCGGGAAATGGGTAAGAAATTGATCGCAAAAGCCAATTGCATTCTCGGTTTCAGTCGGATCTTTTTCATAATTTGGTGCTTTTTCAAGGTAAGCCTTAATGCGATAAAGATATGCCTCTTCAATAAAGCTTGATGTTGAGAAGTTTTTTATCAGATAATCAAATTCAATAATAGCTTGATCATAATCCTTTTGCTCAAAATACGTTTTGCTCAACCAGTACTGAGCATCATCGACATATTCAGATGAGGGATGGTAAAAAAGTATTCGTTCAAAAGCCAACACGGCTTTGTTGTAGTTTTCCTGTTCGAAAAGCGACACCGCTCTTTCGAATTCATCATCCGGCTCGAGAGGTAACAATACCTGTTTTGAACCACAGGAGATGAACAGACACAACAAAATAAGGCATGTTGCTTTACGAAAACCGCCTATATTCTTCGTTTTTTGGTAACTGGTATATGGCGTCGCCGCCCGTATCGTTATTGGTTTATTGTTTCTCGTTCTATTCTTAGCCGTATAACGATGCCCTAAGACCATACGGGCCGCCATGCCGTATAACAAATTTTTTATATCACAAACCATGTTCCTCATGCTTTCTCCTTGATTTCCTTGATCCGTTCTTTTGCCTTTCTGACAACTTCACCTTTTTCGTAGGGGTTGAGTCGAAGTACCTTCTTGTAAGCTTCAAGAGCCTTGTCAAGATTGTTTCTTTTCAGATATATCTCACCAACAAAGAAGTATGCATCATCCAACAGTGATTTTGGTTCTTGCATGGATATTATCAGTTCAAAGAAAACCTCTGCACTATCTAATAAGCCTTCATTCAAGAGACTATGCCCGAGCGCAAAATGTATTTCGCTCAGTTGTAACAAATTGGCTGCAGTTTTCAATTTCTCGTATTGTTCTTGAGCAAGTAGAAGAGCTTCGTAAAAGCTGTTACTTTCGAATAATGCCTTGACTAATTTTTGCTTGACGCGACGTGCCTGTTTCGATATTGAATCGATCGCTAATGCTTTCGTATAAGCCTGGATAGAGGCAGGGTAGTTGCCGTTGTCGAAGTTCAAATCACCGATCAAGAACAAATTGCTTGCTTGTTCATAGGTCGGAACCAATTTTGCGATTTCTCCATAGAAAAACAGGGCTCTTTGTGGTTCCTTTATTTTTATGGCATTCCTGGAAAGTCCATTATAAAGTGCGATAACACTGTCTCTGAAAAACTCACTATTGACCAATGATTTTTGAAAATATATTGCCGCCTCCCCGAATTCATTTTTCTTTAGATAACAGTACCCTAACAGATATTGGATTTCCGCGTCTTTTGCTTTGCGGTAAGAAATTATCTCGGTCAGGGCGCGATCATAGTTCCATGTTTTGATATATTTTCGGGCGTTAGCGATACGCTCTGCTTTGTTTGAACAGCTGGTCAGCATGAGGGTCAGCATAAAAGTGAGAAGGATTAGTCGGTACTTATTTGTAATCATAGTTTTTCAACGACTCCAGCAACGATTTTGCTTAACTGGGGTTCTGCTTGCATCGCGGTGGCTATTATTCTTCGCACGCTTGTTTGTTTCAATGCATCAGCGATACCCATGTCGGTGATAATCGAAAGACCGAGTACCTTGATTTTTAGATAACGCGCCATTATAACTTCAGGTACTGTTGACATACCCACCGCATCAGCGCCAATGGTTCTTAAATAACGATATTCTGCTTTCGTTTCGAGGTTTGGACCAGGGACTGCAACGTATACACCTTTCTTTACTGGAATCTTCTTGTCCAGAGCGACAATTTCAGCGAGTTTGATGGTCTTTAAATCATAACAATTATACAGATCAGGAAATCTGGCGCCGAGCTTTACATCATTCTTCCCACGTAACGCATTATCGGGGATAAGGTTAATGTGATCGGTAATTATCATTATGTCACCGGGTACAAAATTTGGGTTTAACCCTCCGCTGGCATTGATCACAATCAGATATTTGATGCCAAGAAACTTCATAACCATTACCGGTAAAGCAATCTGTTTGGCGCTGTATCCTTCGTAGTAGTGAAACCGTCCTTGCATC
>JAUWGT010000107.1 GCA_030606265.1 Candidatus Stahliibacteriota bacterium
AACTGGAAGTTGCATTTTATACTCTTCGAGGAGTTGATTATGCAGATCCATGTCACCACTCTCTCTTGCCTGGATAATCTGTTTGATGAGCGGGTTCGTTTCTGGAAAACAATCAGTTTCAGTTGAAACTCTGGGTGTGAAGCCTTCAGATCGATTAGATTCTTCATTAGCATTGATTTGAAGAGCAAAGACAAATGTACACATCAGACATATAAGCATCATTTTTTTCATTTTTTTCTCCTTTGCGAATTTTGCCCAAATTTTAATTCGGTTACAAAATCCAATATCCTGCTTTTTCGTAAGAAAAGGCGGGGTTATAGCTTAACCTGTATTCTATTTTCCCCTACGGGTTTTTCTTTACTGAACAGCACCTCCTTTCATTTGTTTCACTTAGAACATACACAATCTGAAACTAATCGTTCATTATACTCACAATTCGAAAATTGTCAAGGGTTTTTATATATACTTATTGGTATTTAAGTCTCAGAGCGACGTCTGGCTGGTGCGTTTCAGCTGTTTGCTACTCGCCGGCTACATCGTAGAAGACCAGCCCAGAAATGAGTTTGGGAAAAAAGTCAGTCGATTTCTGAGGCATTCGTTCTTTATTCTGAGCGACCTTCTTGACTTGCTCAGAGCGCGTGGGGTTCAAGAGAAAACAGAATTGAAAGGCATTGTTATCGACCCGCCTCATAGCGTCCCTAACACCCCGTTCGTATCGCACGTGTTCCTCAATGTTCTCAGGTTTGATATTAAGGACATCTTCGATCAAAAGGGTGTGGAGGATTGCGACATCAAGGGTACGGTATTCCTTGCTATGGTCAGCTAGTAATTTCTCCATGGTCTTCTTTGACTTCAACCTCAGTATATAGGCAGTTTGCGGGCTATAAAAGCCAAAAGCACCAGATTCAGCTTCTGCTAGATCGTTGATGATATTATCTTTGTCAGTTTTTCTTATGTCAAAGGATTTCTCGGTTTTCTCAAGAAAACCAGCCAAACTGAAATCATCGAGATTTTTAATAAGTCGGTGTGTCGGTAAAATGACCAGACCCGGGTCTTCGATATTTACGAGGGCGATCATCTTGAAATTGGCCGGATGGTCTTTCTTGATATTACCCAGTTCCTTACTATAGTTGAAAGCAGTTTCATAACGGTGATGTCCATCAGCGATCACAAAAACCGATGACTTCAAGAGCCCGGCTATTTCTTGAATTGGTTCGGTTTTATCGATTCGCCATAATTTATGGGTGATCTTATTTTCATCCTTGGCCTCGACAAGAGGTTTGTCTTTGCAGTATTTTTCGAGTAGATCATTGACGCGATTCTTGGTGTCCGTATAAAGCAAGAATACTGGTTCAAAGTCCTTTTTTGTAATGTTCAATAGGTTTGAACGATCTGCCTTTGGTTTTGAAAGCGTTTTTTCATGAGGGAGTATATTACCTTTACCTAACTCTTCAAGTCTGACCAGACAGATAAAACCTTTCCTTATATGTTCGGTTTTGTTAATTGTAAATTCCTGCCAGTAAGGATATATCGCATCTTTATCGTCACCTGTGAATATTTCTTCTTTTGACCAGGTCTCTGCATATCTTCTTGCATCCCGGTATTCACGCTGGCGATTATGTCCTTCACAGTATTTGGTGAGCACCAGCCGAATGAAGTTGTACGGACTTCGATTTTTGTATGCACGCTCCATTTTGTTTGTCACTTGGTCGTATGGTTGGCAAATAACATCAGCTAGATTCGTTAGTTTCTCGAGGTTATATCTTATTCCTTTGAATGCTTTTATTTCGGGCATTTCTTCTCCTTATCTAATTTGGTGTCTGATGAATCTCCGCAATGCGCAAGCAGGCAGGCAACTACGAATTTGTAGAGACTATCCGACTCTTGGACTATTCAGCTATTGTTTCAGTGCATCCCTCACGAGCTCAGCAACTTGAGTACCCGCACGAGTTTGCCCTTCTTTAGTCTGAGCTCCGATATGGGGTGTTACAATTACCTGTTCGAGGTCGAAAAGTTTGTTTTCCTTTGCTGGTTCGGTTTCAAAGACATCAACACATGCTATGCGCACTTTGCCTGAACTGATCGCCTCATATAATGCATTTTCATCAACCACACCGCCACGTGCACAATTAATTATCACGACATTATCTTTCATTTTTGCAAAGGCATCTTTGTTCAGAATATGCTCGGTTTCTTCGGTTCTAGGGATATGGAGCGAAATATAGTCTGATTCTTTAAGCAAAGTATCAAGATCGACGACCTCGGCATATTCACTCGTCTTCACGTATGGATCAAAAGCTTGTACTGAGATACCCATTGCCTTAGCACGCTTGGCGAGTTCAGTGCCGATGCGTCCCAGACCGATTATGCCGAGTTTTTTACCGTACAGCTCAAATCCTTTAAATTTTTTCTTTTCCCATTTTGATGCGCGGGTCGACACATTTGCCTGAGGGATCCTTCGTGCTGCAGCAAACATCATACCCAGGGCGAGTTCGGCTACCGAGATCGAAGTCGCAGTTGGTGTATTGACTACTTTTACCCCTTTGCTCTTGGCTGTTTCTTGATCGACATTATCCAGACCTATACCTGCGCGACCAATGACCTTCAGGTTCTTTGCAGCTTCGATTACCTCTTTAGTTACTTTGGTCGCGCTCCTCACAATAATTGCGTCGTAGTCAGGAATGATCTTTGCCAGTTCTTCAGGACTAAGACCGCTCTGTTCCGTAACCTCAAAACCGGCATCTTTTAGTATTTCAACACCTTGCGGAGCAATTGGATCTGAAACCAAAACTTTCATTGTTATCCTCCTTCACGGATTTACACCGAGAGTTTTCTTCCATTTTTTTTCTTGTCTCCGTGTCTCCGATTGTGGGAGAGACTTTCCAGGCTCGATTATCGCGGGTAGAAACCCGCTCCCACATACTTCTATTCTATCGCAAAAATTTAACATCCAAATCTATCTTCCACCATTTCCTGCATCTAAACCCAAACCCATCCTCTATATATTTTTAGGTATTTAGGTATTTAGGCATTTAGGTATTTTCCGTCATTTGCCTTCAATTCGATTATCGTGAACCATCTTTTGATTATATTCCAAGTATTTCATTAATATTGTCGATCAATTCTTTAATTTCATCAAGCGTTAAATCACCCATATGAGCGATCCTGAAGGCTTGTTCCTTTAGCTTTCCATATCCATTGGATATTGCAAAACCACGTTTTCCAAGTTCGCCATTAAGGTCAGCGATACTGACACCCTTGGTGTTATTCATGCACGAAACTGTGACTGACTCATAGCCTGGTTCAGAAAACATGCTGAAATTCTTCTTGCCCCAATCTTGTACATACTGAGCCATAGCAATATGTCTTTGAAAGCGTTTTCCCATACCCTCAGCACTAATCTTATCGAGCTGTTTGTTCATTGCGTACATGAGTGAGATTGCTGGTGTTGAGGGGGTCTGTCCTTTTTTATCAAAGTAGTCTCTAAGTCCTACAAAATCGCAATAAAGTCCGCGACCCTCTACAGTTTTTGCTTTTTCTAATGCCTTATCACTGACTATGCAAACTGCAAGCCCGGGTGGTAGTGCAAAGGCTTTCTGTGATGAAGCAAAGCAGACGTCGATACCGAGTTTTTCAATCTCAATGTTGTCACCCATCAGTGAACTGACTGCGTCAACCAGGAAGAGTACATCAGGATACTTTTTCAGCACTTCAGCAATTCCCTCAATAGGGTTGCGCACACCAGTAGATGTTTCATTCTGTACAAGAGTTAGGGCCTCATATTTCTTCTCTTTCAACTTTGCTTCGACCATTTCAGGCTTTATTGCTTTACCCCAGTCCAGGGTAATCGCATCCGGGTTTCTATTGCATTTTTTGGCTATTTTGAACCATCGATCACTAAAAGCACCGTTTACGCAACACAAGACATCTTTATGCACGCAGTTTCTGATCGCTCCTTCCATGAATGCAGTGCCCGAAGCTGTCAGTACCGTAATAAAGTTGTTCGTGTCAAGCAATCCCTGGAGTTTTTTGATAATGCCGGTATATAACTCGGTAAATGCTTTACTGCGATGACCAATCATTTTCTCTGTTTGTGCATCGAGTATATCCTGTCTGACCTCAGTCGGTCCAGGGATGAATAATTTCTTGTACATCGTTCCTCCTTGATTTCAAACAGATTTGAGCTGATTCAAACGGATAAATAAATCTGTATAAATCCGCACTCATCCGTCTATATCCTAAGGAATTTTATTCCTTAATTATCTTAACCCAAACCTCACGGGTTCGTGGGCCATCAAATTCGCATAAATAAATGCCTTGCCAGGTTCCAAAAGAGATGCTGCCGTTTTCTATGAAAAGAGTCTGTGAAGAACCAGTGATCGTTGATTTGACATGGGCATCAGCATTACCCTCGGCATGTTCATACCCGGCATTGGCTGGTATGAGTTTATTTAAGGTGTTAGAGATATCACTCTGCACAGATGGATCGCAATTCTCATTAATGGTGAGCGCCGCAGTCGTGTGTGGACAGAATATGTGCAAAATGCCATCGCTGACTTTTTTCTTGTCCATTATTTGTTTAATTTGCTTCGTGATATCGCATAATTCATTACGATGATGCGTACTAACGCTGATTTTTTCGATCATATAAAATATTATACGTATTTTTCTGGTATTGTCAATTAGATGAGACAGGTTGTTGACAAGCGATTATTTTGGTGCTATATTACTACGGTTCGATTCAATATGAGTAAGGATAAGAAAAGGGTACAACTTTTTACGAGGATCGATAAGATCCTTGGTTCATCCTATGACCTGAATAAGGTTATCAGGAAAATCTACCAGGAAATTGGTAAGGTCCTTGACTGCCGCAATTTTTATATTGCCCTCTACAACCGTGATAAGAACATGATTAGTTTTGAGATCTACAACATAGATGGCGTGGAAGAAGATGTCGCCCCCCGGGTTTTGTCAAAAGGCATGACTGAATATGTTATCAGGACAAAGAAGTCAGTTCGTGTTAATTCTAAGTTGAAGCAGTTTTGCAGAAAGATCCGTGTCACACCGCATGGCAGGAATGCCAGAAGCTGGTTAGGCGTTCCCATGATTTACAAAGGTAGTGTTGAAGGTGTAATGACAGTTCAAGATTATGAACATAATAATGCTTATACTGAAGAAGATGAGTATTTGTTAAACCGGATTGCCATCAGAGCCGCAGTCGTTGTCGCCAATACCAGGTTGATCGAAGACGAAATAAAGAGAGCCAAAGAGCTTGAGGTGATGAACAAAATTGCCCACCGCTTGACCAAGAGTCTTGATGTCGGAGAAATCTGCGAGAGCGTCACAAAGTCTATTTTTCAACATTTCAGCAATTTCAATGTTTCGATTTTTTTAATAGAAAAGAATATAGTCATTCTCAGAAAATTATCCAAAGGATTTCGGGATGAAGTGCCGAGAGATCTCAAGCTTGAAATAGGTTCTGGTATTGTGGGTACAGTCGCAAAGACTGGCAAGAAGATCGTGGCAAATGACGTTTCCAAGGAAAAGCTCTATCACGCCTATGGTCAAACCTCCACCAAATCAGAACTTGTTATACCTCTAAAAACTGGAAGGAAAATGATCGGCGTGCTAAATATTGAGTGTGATAAAGCAAATGTCTTTAACAGTAATACGATCAGAATTCTTGAATTGATTGCAGACTGCTTGAGTGTTGCTCTGCATAATGCTCATCTTTATGAACGATCACAAAATAGTGCGAAGGAACTGACTGTTTCCTTTACCATTGCCAAGTCTTTGATTTCGACGCTGGAACTCGACGATGTTCTCAATACTATCCTTCGGGTAATACGCGATACTTTTGGTTATGCCCATATCGCAATCTTGCTCATTGAAGGAAATGAATTGTATGTTAAGGCAGCCCATGGTTATGGCACTGGGGTTTTCAAAAAGGTCAGGTTGAAAATCGGTGAACAGGGTATTTGCGGTCATGTTGCTGCGACCGGCGAGTTGTTTTATGCACCTGATGTCTTGAAGGTCCCTTTTTATCATGTGTTCAAGAAAACAACTAAATCCGAAGCAGCTATTCCACTGATGATAAAAGGTGAGGTGATTGGAGTGCTCGATATTGAGAGTGGTAAGCTCGATGCTTTTACTGAACAAGATCTGCGTATGTTCTCAGTTTTTGCTTCGCAATCTGCTATTGCGATTGAGAATGCCCGTTTATACGATGAGACCAAAGAACTCTCGCTGACTGATGCTTTGACAAAAATCGCCAATCGAAGGCATTTCAATCTCGTGCTTGAGAATGAATTCAAAAAAGCAAGGAGTTATTCGAGGCAGTTGAGTCTGGGTATGATTGATCTGGATGATTTCAAGAGTTTCAATGACCGTTATGGCCACGTCGCAGGCGATAAGATGCTTATCCAGGTTGCAAATACATTGAAAGACAATCTGCGCGATACGGATTTTGTAGCACGTTACGGCGGTGAGGAGTTTGTAGTAATATTTCCAGAAACAAGTCATCTACTGGCTCAAAAAGTCTCTGAAAGATTGCGCAGTGCGGTTGAAAGAAAGCAATTATTGATCAAGGGCAAAGGCAGAAAAAAGATGACTATATCGATCGGTGTTGCGACCTACCCGACCAGCGCAGAAACCAATATCGGTCTTGTTCAAATCGCCGACCGCGCGCTTTACCAGGCTAAACGACGCGGCAAGAATCGCGTTGAGTTGGCTTAACGAGTTTGTTCGTTCCTGCTTGATTTGATATCTAAACTATGTATAATACAGAACAACTTAAAAAACAAGGAGGTAAGATGAAGAAGTTGTTGATGATGGGCTTGTTGAGTATTCTTCTCGTGGTTTTTTGTGGTGCACCACCTGAAGGCGAGCTTGAGGTAAAACCCACTGAAGGTAAGACTGGCAGCGATGTAGCATATGGTAAACTGACTGAAGGTGAACTCCAGAAGTTCATGAAAGCATTTCCTGCGGCTAAGAAAGAACTCGAGAATAGCGGCAAGGAATTTAAAGGTGGTGATGAGAATATCGAGTCTTGGCTCGGTCAGTTTGCGACGGTCAATAAAGACATTGCTGGTCTCGATGCTAAATTGGCAGCAGCTGGTATGCCGTGGAACGAATTCTGGCCTGCTTTTGCCAAAACCTGGATGGCTTCAATCGCGGTTATGATGGCCGAAGAGATGGATGAAATGGAAGAGGGTTTAAAGGAAGTTGAAGAACAGCTTAAAAATCCCAATATACCTGATGCGCAGAAAAAAATGATGGAAGCAGCGCTGAATGGAATGAAAGAGATGAAGAAGATCGCAGATAAAGTTCCTCAGGGGAACAAAGATATTGTCAAGAAACACTGGGATGAACTAGCGAAGCTGTTCGACATGAATTAAGTACTACAGATTTAAATAGCGATGTGGGTAAGGTGCAGCGCAACCTTACCCACATTTTATTTTCAATACCAGCTTATGATCAAAAAAATAATAGGTATTCTGGAAGCACAATCGATAGTTCGTTCATTCGTTTTTGTCGTCAGCTGGATTTTCTTGCGGAACTTTTTTGAAGGTGTTCTTGGGAACTTCCAACGTATCGGTTTCATATCGTTTTCCTATAGATCTGTGTTAATGTATTCAGTTCATTTCCCGCTATTTTACCTCAGTCTATTTATCTTCTTAGTAATTCTCTTAACCTTTATAACTAAAGAATCAATAGCTCGGGTTACCGGAATCGCTAGTTACGGTTTCATGCTCATTATCTTTATCCCTTTGATCGATAAATGCTTAGGCGGATATCTTCTTACCTATCCTTTACGTATAGCACCCTATCTCTATAATTTCCTGAATCCATTCATCGATTTAGGCAATATAGGCGTTTCTCCAGGGCAGCGTATAATAATTGTTTGTATAGCGATACTGATCGCTGTTTACGTATACATTAAAACAAGATCAATTGCCAAGTCATTGCTTGCGGCTTTATGCGGTTTCGTGATCATTGTATTCTGGGGTGGGTTGACCACGCTACTCGCTCGTAATCGTCCAGAGAATTATTTTCTTTCTGGAGGATTCCTCTATTATGACACACAGAAATTCTCGGCAGTTTATGGATTGCTTTTATTGCCTTTATGCTTTATTTTCTGGTATTTATTAGACAAAAAGAATTTCGCTCGCATACTCGAGTCGATGCGCCTTGAGCGCATGTTTCTATTCGGTGGTATGGGGATCTTTGGTTATTTATTGGCAAAACATCAAGTACCGATGATGCACATCAATACTTTTGATCCATTAGCTATCGCTCTGGTCTTTCTGATTCTCAGTTTAGGTTTCTGGACAATTCAGGTAATAAACGATTTTTTTGATATCAAGAGTGATCGCATCGCACGCAAGAGAAACCCGCTCTTAGAAGAC
>JAUWGT010000067.1 GCA_030606265.1 Candidatus Stahliibacteriota bacterium
ATGAATTGGGCGACTACAAAAAGATCAGAATTTAGTAGTGGCAGACCCCCTCGACCTGAGCTCGGGACGAAGGCTTGGGTCTGCTCAAAGTGGCAATTGTCGAGCGGGCTCGACCACTAGGTTTTGGTGACGTAAAACAAACGGCGAGGACTCGACAAGAGAATGTATTGACTTTTCTTGTTGCCCGTGTAGAATTAGGTGGAGTTAATAAGATATGAAGCTTGCAGTAGTTGGGTTACAGTGGGGTGATGAAGGTAAAGGTAAGATCGTTGATTATCTAGCCAAGGATTTTGACATCGACGCCCGGTTTCAGGGTGGCACAAATGCGGGTCATACGGTCTGCTATGATGGTCGGGAAGTCATTTTCCATCAAATACCCTGCGGTATTTTGAATAAAGGTGTCATCGGTATTGTTGGCGCAGGGTGTGTGTTTGACCCAGCGGTTTTCTTCAATGAACTGTCCAATTTGAGAAAAATCAATCCCAATATCGAGGAATGCATAAAGGTCTCAAGATATTGCCATCTAATTATGCCTTATCATATCCTTATTGACAAAGCACGGGAAGAAACAAGGCAGGCTCTTGGTACGACAAAAAAGGGTATAGGACCAGCGTATGAAGACAAATATGCTCGGCTTGGTCTGAGGGTTGGTGATTTGTTTAACCAGGAGCTGTTCAAGAATAGACTGCGCGCTAATATGTCAAGAAAGAATCTGATGCTCATGGAAATCTATCACGCTGAACCCCTATCAGATAGTGAAATATATGATAAATACGTGGATTATGCGAAAAAACTCGAACCCATGGTTATTGATGACACCGCATATCTTAATGATGCACTTACCAAAGGCAAGAACATCATTTTTGAAGGAGCCCAGGGTACTTTGTTGGATATTGATTTCGGCACCTATCCTTGTGTTACTTCATCGCATACTGTAAGTGGCGGCGTGGGCGTTGGTCTTGGTTTACCACCGTTCTGCGTTGAACAGGTGCTTGGTGTTGTCAAAGCTTATACAACGAGGGTTGGTTTTGGACCCTTTCCGAGCGAGAGCACTGAGGAATTCGGTAAAAGCCTACGAGAAATAGGGAAAGAGTACGGTGCGACAACAGGCAGACCGCGTCGATGTGGACCTTTTGATGCTTCGATTGTCAAGTATTCAGCTCGATTGAACGGTGTAAAAGAGATCGTTCTGACGAAATTTGATATTTTGTCTTCATTTGACAAACTGAAAATAGCCGTGGGCTATGTAAATGCACCGGCATTTGATCCATTTATCGCCGATCAATTAGAGCCTTCCTATGAAGAAATCTCTGGTTTCAAGAAAGATATTTCCAAAATAAGGGATTATGAGGCCTTACCTGATGAAGCCAAAGAGTATTTGAAATTAATTGAGCACTACACTGGTCTAAAGATAAAATACATATCAGTTGGACCAGAAAGAGATGCCGTCATAAAGCTGTAGATCAAGCTTCAAAAACCATCCGATCAAAACCAATTCATAGAATCTTTGAATCGGTAAGCACAGAAAACGTTGCCTCTAAGCAAATCTTTAGCCTTTGTGAAATTTCCTCTTGATTTTATTTTAATTATGTATATATTTATTTTAATGAATGTCACAGAAGGAAGGGTCTGGGCAGAGATATTTCTTGACCACTTGGTTAGTAATTACAAGATCATAAAAAGGAAAGTAAAAAGATCCAGAATCATGGCGGCTATCAAGGCAGATGCCTATGGTCATGGCGCAGTTGAAATCGCGCGGATACTTGAAGCTGAAGGTGTTTTCATGTTTGGTGTGGCCAGTGTTGAGGAGGGTATTGAATTAAGGCAAGGTGGTATCACGTCACGCATTCTCGTGCTCAGTCCGGTACTGTATTCCCAAGTTGATGCAGTTCTTGAGTATGATCTTATCCCGACGATATCAGAGCTGAAGTTCTTCAACCTGCTTGATGAGAAAGTACGACGGTTGAAAAAACCTATTCTCGTCCACATTGAAGTCGATACCGGGATGACGAGAACAGGTCTTCCTTATAATACTGCTCCGGCAACAATCAGAAAGATACAAAGATCACCCTATATTAAGATAGAAGGGATATTTTCCCATTTTCCCTTGGCTGACGGAGATGGTGCATTTACCAAGAAGCAGATAAGACAACTTGATATCCTTGTTAGAACTTTAGCTCAACATAAGATAAGACCAGCATTCGTACATCTCGCTAATTCATCAGGTATTTTCAGGTATAGTGACTCCCACCACAATCTTGTGAGACCAGGCATTGCACTTTACGGTCTTGCAGCATCTCCTGATATCAGATATGGCAAGGGTTTTATACCCGTGATGGCGCTGAAATCCAAGATTGTGAATATCCGGACTGTGAAGGCACATACACCAGTGGGCTATGGTCATACCTTTGTTACCAAGAAGAGGAGTAAGATTGCTACGATCAGTATTGGCTATGGTGATGGTTACCCACGGGTTCTTTCTAATATTGCCGATGTTTTGATAAAAGGGAAAAGGGCGCGTGTTATTGGTACTGTGTGTATGGATTTGATAATGGTCGATGTTACTCACATAAAAGATGTTGCCGTCGGTGAAGTCGTGACACTGATCGGAAAGGATGGTAAGGAGGAGATTACTGCTGAAGAATGCGCCATGAAGTCAAAGACAATTGTGTATGAGATAACATCAGGTATCGGGCCAAGAGTTGCTCGTGTTTTTAAATACAATGATCGGTTTATAAGCGTAAGAAATCTCTTGGGTCGATGGCGTTATGATGGAAAAGCGTAGGATGGTTTTTGAATTGCTATTTGTTCAACAGAAAGAAAATATTTTTAAAAGGAGGCATAAATGAAGAAATTGTTGATCCTTATGGTGTTTGTTTCTTTATTTGCACAGGAGACAACTCACCTAGTCAAGATAGATGATACGCTCTGGGATATTGCAGATATTTATTATCAGAATCCATTCCTCTGGCCCTATATTTGGCGTGCTAATTTGACGAAAGTCGAGGACCCCCACTGGATTTATCCTGATCAACTCTTCGTTATTCCACCTCATCCAGAAGGTGAGGTAACCGAATACGATTATGTTACAGAACCAATAATGGAACCAACCACACCAACCAAACAGACAGCAGAGGTTATTTCATTTATTGAACCGGATCGAAGGATATTTAGTGAAGAGATCATCCATCGTGCTGGATTTATCCTCGAGGAAGACATCCCGTTATGGGCTACGATAGTCGGTACTGAACCGAGTGGGGAGAAGTTGATAACCACATTCAAGAAGGTCTATATTGACCGTGCTGAAGATATTGATGTCGGTGATGTTCTAACCATCTATCGCCCCGGGATAACAATTAACCATCCCAAGACAGGCGAGTTTCTTGGTAAGGAGGTTATCGTTTTAGGTAAGGCTGTTGTTGAGGACATCAGCGAGGAAGGTTCAAGGGCTAAAGTTATCGCTTCGTATGATATTATTAAGAAGGGTGATTACCTTATTCCTTATGAACCAATTCTTGCCCCGGCAGGGATTGAATTGATAGTTACTGAAGACGAGATTGAAGGATATGTAGTGGAAGTTAAGAGTGAAGGTCTCATTACCGAACCGCACGTCTTTACCTACATCGATCATGGGGAGAATACCGGTATTGCGGTTGGTGATTTATTTGATGTCTACCAGGAACGCGAACTTGGCGGTAAGAATATGCCAGATTTCAATATCGCAAAGATTCAAGTTATTAGCGTTTTCCAGAGAGCTTCTATCGGTCTGTTGCTCAACGTAAGAGAGACTGCCATCGTAGAAAGAGGCGAGAAAATCAGATTAGCCATGGAGGCAAGGTGAAGGAAAAGGATGTACTAAGTCAAGTATACCTTTTCCGGGAGCTTACGCCCAGCGAAATGGACGTTCTGATCTCTATCTCCAAAGAATTACGAGTAAAGAAGGATGACTTTATCTTCAAAGAAGGTGCCACGGGTGATGCTTTCTATCTCATTGTTTCTGGTAGCGTAAGGATCTCGACAATCGTTCCCGGCGTAGGCGAGGAAGCTCTGACAATACTACGAGAAGGTGAGTACTTTGGCGAGATGGCTTTGATTGATGATGCTCCGCGTTCCGCGTCGGCTATTGCGAACGATGATACGATTCTATTATTGATTGCGAAAGACAATTTTCGGAAACTGCTTGCTCAAGAAACGGGTATTGCCTATAAACTCTTATGGGTGTTTACAAAAACACTGTCGGCACGTTTACGCAAGACAGATGAACAGCTCAAGAGCATTTTGTCAATAGCTAAGACATTCTAAAAGATGGATGCTGGGTTTGGAAACTGGAAACCGATCAAATAGTATTGGGTTTCAACATATCTCCAGATTTCGCACAACTATCTATTTGTTGTTAAGGCGCTGGTTTTTTGTGAAGGAGTTAAGAGGTACGGTAAGAGATGTTTGATATTTTTGGCTCAAGAGATCCACAGAAGGCTCTCATAAGGGCAAAAGAACACATCAAAGATGGACGTGCCGATTCAGCCATCAAGGTTCTTGAGCACAACCTTACAGAGGACGAAGAATCATTCGATCTCCACTTATTGCTCGCCCGCTTATATTTTGAATCTGAGGAAAGAGGGCGAGCGGTTGAGACACTGCGTGCGGTAAAGTCATTCGTTCCAACGCGGGTTGACGAAATCGTTGCGCTGATGTCTGAGTTGTATTACCAGCATACTTCTATTGATTCTGGTGATTTTCTGCTCCAGTTGCATATCGAGCAGCATCGATACGATGAGATCAGCAAAACACTAAGGCAGCTCAGCGATCGGGAAATGAAACTGTTAATAACCCGCTACGATAAGCTCAAGCAAAATATCGAAGGTAAGAATGTTATTTCAATAAAGGATTTTGAGAATATGCTTGTGCTTTCCTCAATACGTTTCTTTACACACGAAAGTGAACAAGCCAGTGAAGCCATGGAGGCTATGATTGAAGTTGAGGTCTATGCTCCAAGGGTACTGAACTGGATTCAGGTGATATCCCGGGAAAATTATAATGACTGGCGTGCTGCTTTGTTGTTGCTGAGAGCACAGATGGCAACCCAGGATTTTGACAGTGCTTTGAATACTGCACAGCGAATAGCGGACAAGTTCGCAGATAGTATTAATTCGCTAATTGCCGTAATCAGTGCGGCCAATCCGCCCAAAGACATGGAGGGATCTTTTGCTCAATTCTTGACTGATTTATACATCAAGAAAGGTGACCTTGATGCATCAATTGAGCTTCTTCAAAATATGTTGAAGAAAGATACCAAAAAGGTCGATGATGTCATAAAGGGACTACGCGAACTTGAGAGGATTAACCCGAAGAATTTAAAAATCCTGTACGCACTCGGTGATACATATGTCAAGGCAAACAGAATCTCTCTGGCAGTAGCTGAATATAACAAGATATTAGAACTTGACGCAAGCGGGTATGAGCAGATCGTCAAGAAATATCAAGAAACTTTTAAAAAAGCACCAAACAACCCCGAGTTGATCGATGGTTTGGTGAAAGCATATCTATCCAACGATGATATAGACGCTGCAGTAGGCGTTATTGAAACCGCCTATAAGTCAGACCCAGGACTTCTCGACGAATATATTATAAACCTGAATACGATATTAGATCAGAACATGGAGAATTTCAAGGCACTTAATTTGTTGGGTTTATGCTATGCACACAAGGGCGATCACGAAAGTGCCCAGTTGATATTTGAGAATCTTATGGACAGCCAACAATACAAGTATATCCTTGAATCAACCGAGACGATTGTCAAAGAGAACCCTGATGACCTGGGCTATGTAGATTTGCGCGCCAAGAGTATGGTGATGCTTGGTCATGAGAAAAAGGCTTTGTCTATACTCGAATACTTTTTCGATCAACACCCAGAACAAACTGCATTGCTGATACCTACTCTTGATACGATAATCAGCAAGAAGCCGGACTTGGGTCCACGGATCATACCTATTTTCAAAGAGTACAAGAAAGATGATCCTTTTCTCGGTGAGCTTGCTTTGGCGCGGGCTGCGGCATTTACTGGTGATTATGATGTCGCGGTTGCACTTTTCGAGAAGCTATTCGAGGACAAGACGCAGAAAGATAACACAAAACGAGCTCTGATCGAAGTTCTTCAACTGAGACCTAAGGCAGTACCACTGCTCTTAGCAGCGGCAAGAATATTCATGAAAGAAGGTGAAGTAGAAATCGCCACTAAGTTCTTCAAGACCGCACAGATGGTTGATCCAAAAGCATTTTTTGAAATCGTTGATGAATTCTATGATGCCCTAAAGAATTTTCCTAAAGATCGTGAGATCAGGATTTTATTAATCGATACTTTTTACAACCGAACACTTTGGGATCGAGTTATTGATGAATCTAAGCATGCGATCGAAGTCTTTGGTCGCGATGCTCAGTATTTCAACCTCAGATTAGGACAGGCACTTGTTGAGAAGGGTAATCTAAGCGATGCAGTCAGACCGCTTATGCTCTCGCTTGAAGGTACACAAGATTGTTCTGGGGAAGTGATCAAATACCTAGATAAGATTCTATATATAAACAAGAGTAATGTGCCGGCTCATTTTGCGCGAGGCAGGGCGCTGGGCAAGGCCCGGCGAATTGATGAAGCGGTTGAAGAATACCTTTTGACGGTCAGAATACTCCCCGCCCGTGCTGAGTATGTATATGAAGAACTGAAAGCACTTTCATCAAAAGCCATAGCAAACCCTCTGATTGTGTTTGCGATGGGTAGTGTCGAACTTGTACTCAAGAAATATGATGATGCAATTAAGCACTTGTTGCAATCTTGTGAATTGGATAATGTGCTGGTCAAACGCGTCATACCATTATATGAAAAACTGACGAAAGCAGCTTCTTCACCATTGCTTGATTTCTCATTGGCTAAGGTTTACCATCTTGCTGACCTAAAGAGTTCGGCGGTTAAATACTATATTAAGGCACAGGTTGTTGAGAAATCTTATCGCGAACCGGCGATTTCTGAAATGAAGAAAATATGTGCTGAAAGCCCGGATGATGTTGAATCACGTAAAGGCTTGGCAGAGATTTTTTTCAACTTCAATAATCTCGAAGATTCTTTGGATCTGGTAAGCGAAGTCTATGAAGCAGATAAGAAAGAAAACACTTGGGCAAAAAAATTCGTATCGAGCATTCTCCACGAAAACCCACAGCATATCCCCTCATATTATTTCCTCGCCCATGTGTTTTTAACTGAAGAAGCTCATAAAAAGGCGATTGAAGTTTATGGTAAACTCATTGAAATAGCACCGGCAGAAATAACAAAGGTTATTGATAAACTGGTGATGCACAAGAAAAAAAGCGGCGAGGTTATTTTATATCTTGGTGATCTTTACAAGAACAGCGGCGATATCAGCAAAGCCCTTGAGCTCTTTGATGAACTTTTCACTCTTGATGCGAGTTTCGGAGATGCAATAACCTATCAAATCAAGGATATTTTGAAGAAAAACGCTAATATTGGCGATGCATATCTGTTAGTTCAGCGTATATTTGTGCATCAAAAAGAGTATGAAAGAGCGATTGAAGCCATCAAGCGGGCTCGAGAAATGCTCCCTGAAGATGAAGAAATAGTCCTAAAAGAAGGGCAGATTTACTACGAAATGGGTGCGGCTGATAAGGCAATAGAGCTCTACACAGAAATGCTTGGAAAGACGAAAAACCGTAAAGGCATATATCGTTTGATAAGAAAAACGCGTCGCGATTATTTTAAGGGCAAGATTGAAATGATAAAGGGCGATACAGACGAAGAGCGACTAGAGCGAGCAAATCTCTACCTGCTTATGCATAAATTATCAAAGGTTAAAAAAGAGCTTGCTTTTGTGCCGAAGAATGGGTTTTCAGTCAAGCAGCACACATTGATGAGGGCAAGGCTGCAGCTCAAGGGCAGTCGACCGATAGATGCACTTGAAATAATGAGAGACTTGCCAGTTGATGAAGAAACCGCACGTGTTTATGCGGACATTTATGAAACCATGGGTTCCTATGAGGCCGCAGCGCTTGTTCTGCGACAAGCAGGTGTTGCTGATATGGAACAGAGGATTACAGGCTATGAAAGACTTGCCCAGGAGAGAAGGTTGGCAAAAGGAAAATATTTTATTGAAGGGAGGCGTTAATGAAATGCCCGTTTCTGGTGATAAGAAAAGATGTATTCGATAGTAGTGGGAATAAAACCAGCGAGGAAATTGAAATCCAGGAGTGCATAAAAAATGATTGTATGATCTACGATGGTGCTACTAAATTATGTTCGCTACTCTCTTCAAATATGAAAACTGGGGTTTTAATAGATGATATTAAGAACGGCTTAAAAGATATTAAAGAAGAGATGTACCAACGGTCAGAAGCGTTTAGCATGGCTCTGTCGACAACTGTGCAAGGTTTGCAGGAAGCTTTACTGGGGCGTTTCGATATTTTAAAAAAGCAGAATGAGGTAATGGTTCTTGGTTTTGATGGGTTAGTTGAAACGATAAGCAACAAATTTGAAGGTATCAGGTCTAGTTTCTCTGAACTCAATGATACAGCAAAAGCACAGCGCGATGCATTGAATGGGAATTTTGATACTCTGGGAGAAACAATCCACAATCAGCTAGATAGTCTGAAGTCAAATGGTACCACTCTACAATCATTGATCGGGGAGATAAATAACACGCACGCTCAGTTCATCACAGAAGTTAAGAACTTCAATGAGGCGTTTCTTGTAAAATTGACCGAGTTCGGCGATTCCAGTTTGAAGAATGAAAAAGCCAATGAAGCAACAGTGTCAAAATTGGATATTCTAAACGAAAACGTCGGTAAATTGGCGACTACGAATCAGGTGAGCCTGGAGACAATAAGTGGGGCGATCGAGAAGGTCGCGACTACGAATCAGGCGGTCTTGACCAAATTGGATCAACTGGATCTTCTGGTCAACAGCAGCACCGGTATCAACGATGCACTTAAAACTGAAGTTGCCGGTCTCAAGGTAGAAACCTTGAGTGCGTTGAATAGTATATCAGCCAAGTTTGGGGGATTAAGCAACACTTTTGCCGATACGATGAAACCTGGTATTGACAGCATCACCGAATTTATGAGAACCGAAGTTGCTGGATTGAAGACCGAAGCGATCGATGCGCTCACAGGTCTTTCTGCAAAGTTCGATGAACTGGGTAGGATTTTTGGCGACGAGTTGAAATCAAGTGGTGAAACGATGCGTGGTTTGGTTGGCGATGTTCGTAATATTAGTGAAGCTGTCAAAACAGATATTGGTGAATTGAAGAGTACGCTTGCGACAAAGTTTGATGATCTCGGTAGCGTGTTTACAGATTCTGGAAAAGTTCAGGAACAGAGTCTTCAAGGGTTGATAACGAGTTTCACCGGTGTTGGTGATAGCATAAAGGGCGATGTTACTGAATTGAAAGCGCATACTGCAACGATCCTTGAAGGGCTCAAGAATGATATAGGGGTTCACATTGATGGTGTGAAGTCAGAGATAAGCAATTTGAAAACCGATCAGACAGCCTCATTGAATAATGTTCAGGGTGTTGTCATCCAACTGCAGGAGCTATTCAAGCAGTCATCCGATAGTCTTGCCTCGATGAGCGACATGATGAAGAATCTAAACAGCAACTATATTGAATCACTCGGGAAAATTGCCGGTTTGGCAGAGGGTATGACAAAGGGCGTCGACAGGGTTGGTGAAGGAATGCATGATTCAGTAAAGGATCTAGTGAAGGAAATGAAAAGCGAGATCGGCGCACTTGAGAAACAGTATGAGAAAACCTTTGGTGATATTGCAAATCTTGCTGGTAAGTTTGATGAATTGAATACTCGGATCCGAGAGATGACGAAAGAAGTGGAAAAGGAATTCAAGGATTCCTTTGACCGACAGGAGAAACTCTCTAACTACACGAAGACAATTCTTGAGCATATGAAGGAATATTTCGTGAAGGAAGAAACGCGCTACAAAGAGGAGCAAGAAAAACGACGGAAGAAAGAGGGGCTTGATCACTTTGACCGTGCTACGCTATATTATTATCGTGGTAACTACGCGCTTGCTGTAAATGAGATAGATGAAGCACTCGAGATCGAGCAGACCGCTGAGTATTTGAACCTCAAGGGTTTGCTCCTTGCCGAATTGGGAAAATTCAGTGAATCAAAGAAGATCTACAAGAAGGCACTAGAGAAGGAACCTAATCTAGCTGAAATACATAACAACCTTGGTTTGCTGCATCTTCGGATGAGAAAACTCGATGATGCAGTAGTCGCGTTTCAGGAAGCAGTGAAGAAAAATGTCAACTATGCACACGCTTATGTAAACCTCGGCAAAGCTTTAATCGAAATGGAGAAGTTTGAGGAAGCTATTAAAGCATATGAACATGCTATTGAGATAGACCCTTCGAACCATGAAGCCCGGGAAGCGCTAAAACTGTATAAAGAAGGCAAGATTGGGGAGTAATATTATTGAAAGGTAAATAGATATGGGTATCCTTGACAAACTCAAGAAAGCCAGAAAGACTGAATCAGTGCTAGACTCGTTGATTAAGAAGAAAGAACCTGATAAAGTCAAAGATGCAACAATTGAAAAATCAAATGACATTGAAGTTAGGGAATTGAACCCTGCTGATGCAGAAAAAATCGCCGCGCCCGAAGATATTGGTATGGAACCTGTGCAAGAAGATATTAAGCCTACACGGGAATTCAGAACTGAAGGCATGCGCGAATTCACCTTGGATAGCCTTGGGAATACACCAGGCGAAAAGTTGAAGGCAGAATGTAAAACAAGAGTTAACCGCCTGCTTGTTGAAAATAAGATCGATGAAGCAATCAGCGCGCTTCAAGAACTAAAACGAAAGCTCGTTGAACAGAAGTAGCTATAATTTTTTACGCTTGGGATTCTTATTTCAATAAAATAGCTTTCTCGGTCTTTTTATAATCTCCGGCCAAGAGCTGCACAAAATAGACACCAGCGGGAACTCGTCGACCCAGGTCATCTTTTGCATCCCAGATGACCTGGTTGAATGGTCCAATGGCTAAATCGTTAAATTGTCTAGTCAAACGACCTGTGGCATCGTAAATACGCAAGGAAATGTTTTCCGTATTCGCCGCATCTGCTATTTGGTATGTGATCTCTATTACCTTATAAAAAGGATTTGGATAAGGACGTGCCAGTTCAGTTCTGATTGATGTTGCTATTGTATTCTCTTCTATTCCATATCCATATATAAAGAAACGCATGATCGAATCGAGAAGAACATGTTTTGTCGAAGGCGGGGTGCCGTCATTGAGCAAACCCAGTTCAAACGAGGTGCCAACGGTTTTGTAGATTCCAGCATGATTCGCTACTGCAATTGAATCGTCAGAAACGTTCTTGAAAATGAGAAATCCTGTTCCTATTGGCGCAATAAGGTCTGAACCATTATCGCCGCCAATAGTGAACATCATGCCCTGGGTAAATCTTCCGGGGATGCCCAGTAATGTGCCGGTCAAAGGAATTTGACCATATGCATTAGTGCCAAAGAGTAGGTTGAAATCATAGCCACTACTCTGCGGATCTGAATACCAGACTCCAGCACCTTCCAGATACACGCAACCACTTTTATTCTCAAGGTAGTCAACAATTAGCGCTGCTTCTACACTCGCACTGTCAATAATATAGTTATTTGGACATATACCACAACAGACAAACAGAGCAATATAGTGTTTGAGATCTGATGCAAGTGATATACCGTATTCACCAATATAGCCAATATTCGTAAGAATGGTGTGCATGTTCGCACCCGGAGCTGGTGTTGGATCTGGGTTCCAAATATAATAGTGCTTTTTACCTATTTGAATTGTGAAATTCAATGTGTCAACAAATGAATCAGCATAAAAAATACCTTCTATATATGCTTCTGTCCCAATCGGTGTTGTGGCACTTGCTGTTAGATTGAATGGATCAGCAGCATTGTCAGCAATGCTGTCAGGTTCAATTGAGCCAAAAGAACCCCCACCATCGTTAATTACAATATATGGTGATGAACATGAAATCCAGGCAAAGACACTTTCAGCCGTGCAATTGCCTTGGTTTTTGATCGTGATAAACAAGTCAGCAGTTTCACCAGGGTCAAGAACACCGTCATTATTACCAAATAATGTATCAACGACTGTATAGTCTTGGTATGTCAAATGCGGTGCATATACAGTGATTGAAGGATAGAAG
>JAUWGT010000156.1 GCA_030606265.1 Candidatus Stahliibacteriota bacterium
AAAAGGTCTTGATGCTTGGGGCATACAGTTTGAGCGCCATTGCGCGGCAAATACTGAGGACGACTACTGGACCAGGGTATTGCAGGTAGAAGGAGTGATGGTCTCTAAATGGTGTCTCTTGACCGGCGTAAACCCTCAGGCAACTGGATATTATTTTGAGATCTACCCAGAGGCTTATTTTAGGTACGACAAAAACTGGTATGCTGCACAAGAAAGCACTGGTTATAAGCCCAGTATAAGCATGAACGTGAAATGGGATATTACTTCGCAGACAACCCTTAATGCTACTGTATATCCCGACTTTGCCCAGATCGAGTCCGATCCATTTTCCCTGAATCTGGGGCGCTATCCAACGTATCTTGATGAACGGAGACCCTTTTTTCTTGAAGGCAAAGATGTATTCCGCATGTCTGATTTTGGCAGTGGCAAAGGGTTTTTCAGGCCGCTCGATATATTCTATTCCCGCAGGATTGGAAAGTCCATGAATGGTGATGCCGTACCTATAATCGCGGGTTTGAAGCTTACTAATAAATCTGAGAACTGGAATGTCGGTCTGCTTGGTGCATATACGAACGAGTATGAAAAGAACGACAGTGTGCTTGAGCCGTATACAAGCTATGGGGTTTTGAGAGCGAAATACGGTGTGCTGGATAATTCAGATATAGGTGTATTGTTCAGCGGTACGATGAGTAAGAAAGATGACTATAATTATGCGATTGGTCTTGATGGTGTACATCGAAAAGGTCTAAACCAGTTCATTGTCCAGGGTGCATTCAGTGATAAGAATGGGAAAATGGGTTGGGCATTTGAATCAGGGTTTTTTGGGCTTATTGGTAGTTTCTTGACGCTCGCTTCTGGAGAAGTTGTGCATGACTCATTTGATGTCAGTGATATCGGATTTGTGCCTTGGGCAGGTCAGAAGAAGTTGCTCCTTATTAGCGGTCCTTTTAAGCAATATGCAGAAGGGTTTGTCAGTAATATATTCGCTGCACCTGGGGTTATTGTGACCCAAGAGCCTGGCGAAGAACGCATTTCAACGGTTGGTTTAATAGAGATCAACCCCAATACACGCAATGGTTGGGGATGTGACCTTTCATTCTATTTTGGTTCGTATTATGAAGCAGACACAAACTATTTCTATAAAAGTGTCAATTTAAGTACATGGGGAAGACTTCTTGGTCAACACATAAATTTTGGGTGTAATTATTCATACACATATAATTACTGGCGTGGCTTTTTGGCTTACCAGGGGTCAAACTGGTTGTCATATGATTACTCTATAATGTCGCAAATGAGTATTGGTTTGTCTTCTAACATGTGGATTGAGTGGGATACGCTCAATGCAGTGATTGGAATGACCCCGCGCTTCAGACCTAATGTTTCATTTAAATTCAATGCTGATATGCAAGTGAGTGCTTTCAGTGAATTTGTGCTGCAGACGCCTCATGCAGATATTGGGGAAACAAAGTTTTCTTCAGCAAGAACTGGCATGCTTTTTTCGTGGAACTTTTCGCCGAAATCATGGTTATATATCGCACTCAATGACTTTCGTGAACAAGATGAGGTGGGTGATGTACAGCCATTGTATCAGGTCGGAGCGGTTAAGGTGAAGTACTTGTTTTATTTCTAAAAAACACATATCTATTCAAAAGTGGGTTAAAACTAAACAATTACGTACCTGCTCCTAATATGTTCGGTTTTGCGTACTACGCACAAAATTTGTGCATTGTTTTCATAATCTGTGCAATTCCATTGTAAAACTCATGAAATTTTGAGTAAACTTCTGGCATGCACTTTGCATAATACTCAGGTATTAGAAAGGAGGATTAATGCACAAGATATTCGTCATACTGATTTCTGTAGTGAGCCTGTCTGTGGCTCAACACCTTGAACTGCATACGCCAGATGGTTTATTAATAGTGTCATTGGATAATGAGGGTTTTTATTGGCAGGAAAAGGCACAGATCAACTCAGCAGTTCTCATTGAGAACATTGATGAACGGCTGAGTTTTATTGAAGAGCTGTTTTTTGCTAAATTGACAAATTCTGAACATGTCACTGTAGCAATGCTCTTGGATGAAATCCGGTTTCTGTTAGAGCTATTCCCGAGAAATCAATATGTGGTTGTTGCTCCTTATTTACCGGAACCTGAACCGCCGTTAATTTACCCTATGTCAGATGGTGATTTCAGCGTACTCTACAACAGAATAAAGGATGAGGCTTTTGCCGATGATAAGTTGAACATCCTGAGGAGCGCAGCTGATGAAAATTATTTCCTGGTTGAACAGGTTGAAGAACTATTAGATCTTTTTGCGTTTGAGGAAGACCGACTTCACGCGGTGCGTATACTCAACCATAATATACTGGACCGAGAAAATTGCTACAGACTATACAGCAAGTTTGAATTTTCTGATTCTAAGGAGTCCCTTAATAGCATCCTTCAATGAAACTCGCCCACCTCCTTCGTTGAAGCCAAGAAGGACGCCTGCAAACAAGGGTAAGGCTTGAAATCAAACCTTACCCTTGTTCATTTTTCTATTGTTTCAGCTTGACTTCTGATTGATATTTGTATATAGTATCTCCTTCATGCGTGGCAAGATGGAAACTAGTTTGATAAATGCCGTAATCCTTGCAGCTGATTATGAGATGCTAATTAGCTGGTATTTGAAAGTATTCAATTTGGAAATATCTCTGCAAGTAAAGGAAGGTTACCACTATACTAAGTTAGGGCAGTCAAACCGCTTAATCGTAGGTATTGCAAAGGCCGAAGAGATGGGTCTTGTTCCAACAAAGCCGCGAAATAATTCAGTTATTATCCAGATTGCTGTCTCAAGCTTAGACAAAATCTTTGATACTGTGTCCAAGAGTGGCGGCAAGGTTTTGTTCGGTCCATCAATCGATGAGAAAGAAGGTTTTGTTTACGGTGGCATAGCAGACCCTGAAGAAAATCAAATATGGATTGTTGAAAAAGACGCCAGTTACTAATCATGATATTCCATTGAGCAAAACAAAAACCAGAAACAACCAAGCCCGTCTAATCAAGGGCTCGGTTAGCAAAATACTCATCAAACTGACCATCCCCATGACATTTGGTATTGTGGGTATGGTTGCGTTTAACCTTGTTGATACTTACTTTGTGGGTAGACTGGGTACTAAAGAACTCGCCGCCTTGAGTTTTACGTTTCCTGTTGTGCTATTCGTTAATAGCCTAGCATTGGGTCTTGGAATTGGTGCATCTGCTGTCATCTCGCGGGCTATTGGTGAGGGTGATCAGCATCGTGTAAAGCGGTTGACCACGGACAGTCTTGTGCTCGCGATTTTCCTGGTAACTCTGTTTGTCGTGGTGGGGTTGTTTACAATAGACCCCGTGTTTCGTCTTCTGGGCGCAAGAGGTGAGATGCTTGATATGGTAAGACAGTACATGGGTATATGGTATTTCGGCATGCCATTCGTTGTTGTTCCGATGGTGGGGAATAATGCAATACGCGCAACCGGTGATACGAAAACACCAAGCGCTATTATGCTGGTTGCTGTTTTCTGTAACTTCATTATGGATCCTTTATTGATTTTTGGGATTGGTCCTTTTCCAAGACTCGGTATTGCAGGAGCAGCGATCGCAACGGTGATCTCACGATCCATAACCTTCACAGTCTCCCTGTTTGTTCTTTATTTCAGGGATAAAATGATAACCTTTGTAAAACCGAAATTAAAAGAGGTTTTCGAATCTTGGAAACGGGTTCTCTATATCGGATTGCCAACAGCAGCTACAAGAATTATCGTACCCTTGGCAATTGGTATGATTACGCGGATTGTATCGACCTATGGTAAAGAAGCAGTTGCGGCGTATGGTGTGTCTTCGCGTATCGAGTTCTTTGCTTTGACTGTAATCGTTGCGTTGTCCTCAGTGCTTGCGCCTTTTGTTGGGCAGAACTGGGGAGCTGGCAAGCAAGATCGCGTGAAAAAAGCCGTGACATACAGTGAACAATTCTCAATGGTCTGGGGATTTGCTGTATTCATTATTTTAACCGCTCTGGCCAGACCAATAGCCGGCATATTTAACAGTAATCCAGCAGTTATTACAGCGATTGTTCTGTATCTGAGAGTTGTTTCGATTGGTTATGGGCTGCAGGGCGTCATCATGCTCACCGGTTCGGCAATGAATGTGCTCAACAGACCGTTTCATGCTGCGGGTGTGAGAATAGCACAGATGTTCATATTATATGTTCCGTTGGCCTTGATCGGTTCTCGTTTATTTGGCCTTACTGGTGTATTTGTGGCTCTTGCTCTTGCATATTGTGGAGCAGGTATTGCTTCCCATTACATTTTGGCTAGGATAATAGCAATCGAAAATACTTGATATTTCACAGATTTTTCACAGTTTTTGCATATTATTAAACGGTGCAAGCCACACTTAAAGCCGTGGGCATTGGATGAGAATCCTGTTATATATGCCCACGGCTATTTAGTTTCCATGGATTCGTGCAAGAATGGCAACTATTGACCTTGAACAAATCCCAATTACAATACTTCAGTAGAAAAAAGGAGGATCAATGAGCAAGTTACGTTTCTTATTTACGCTAATTTTGTTTTTATCGTCGTTTGTATATGCGTCAGTTGAACTTAATACTGCCCGGATTTGCTATTATAATGAACAGAATTATGACCGTGCAAAAGCAGCCTGTTTGAAAGGTATTGAGAAAGGAGAGATCAATTTTGAACTCTATTGCATCCTTGGTGGTTGTGAAATTGGATTTGGCAATTGGCAAGAAACGGCAAAAGCGTTGGTCAAGGCATTTAGCATTGATTCATTAAAGACAAGTGAGTGGATGCATGAAAGAGGAGGTGAGACATATTATTATCAAGCGTTTTATTTTTCAGCACGGGAACTTTTTGATGATGAAAAGTTTGATGAAGCACTGTTAAATATTGATTATGCTGAAATGCTTGACCCCAGGAATACTGCTCCGCTAATCATC
>JAUWGT010000006.1 GCA_030606265.1 Candidatus Stahliibacteriota bacterium
ATATACATCAGCAGCATATTTTATTGAGGTCTGATGATTAAACAAGAAGTAAGATGTGGTATCAATCACAAAACCACCAGGGTCAAGCACCACACCGGACTGAGAAACTCTGGCACCATAAATACCAGAATAAGCAAGCCAGACAACAAGATAATCTGTACCATCACAGGTAATGACTGGATAGCACTGCGAACTGCCTGCAGTCGAAATCGCAATACCTGATGTATCAATTACATTGCCAGATAACGATACACTCGCACCATAGATATCAAAATTATCCAAACCATTACGCCGGTCCTGCCATGTGATAAAGTAGTCAGTTCCAGTAAATCCTATTGATGGATGGGTTTGAGAATAATCAGCCGTCGATATCTCTATACCGAAAGTATCAATGACAATTCCCGATGTATTAACCCTGGAACCACAGATATCAAACATAGTTGTGTCAATTTGTTTATCTTGCCAGACCACAAAATAATTTGAACCATCAAACGAAACTGATGGGGAACACTGGCGGCAAGTGGTATCCACCATGATTTCAATGCCAAGAGTATCGAGCACAATACCAGACGTGCTAACCCGGGCGCCATAGATATCGCCATTTTTCCACTGCCACCATTGATTCCTACTATCTTCCCATACTACCAAGAAATTATTCCCATCAAAAGCAATACTCGGTGAACGTTGGAAAAACCCAGCGGTTGAGATCGGAATGAAATTCGTGTCCAGAACTTGACCAGTCTGCGAAACACGTGTTCCATAAAGACCTGATATCCAACACCAAACAACAAGAAAATTAGTGCCATCAAATGCCAGCGTTGGATTTCTCTGCCTCCCATACGTGGTGTTCAGAGGGATACCATCGGGATCAAGGACTTGACCGTTTGTTGAAACGCGTGCGCCATAGATGTTCGCTTTATAGTCTCGATAATCTTGCCATATGACAAAATAGTTCGTGCCGTCAAATGCAACTGCTGGATTTTGCTGCGATTCACTGGCAAATGATATACAAATTGCCGAAGAGTCGAGCAATATACCTTCCTGTGTTACTCTCATGCCATAAATACGTGGTGTACCGTGACGATATTCAGTATACACAATAAAATAATTCGTACCGTCAAAAGCCACGTCTGGAAAACGCTGTTCACCAATTCCTGGAATGGATGTAATACTTGTATCAATTAAAAAATCAGGTTGCTGCAGGTTCGAAAAATCGGTTCTGTTTGCTCTACTAATCAACTGCGTTGGCTCAAACGGTATCCTGAAATTAGTTAGGTTCTGGGCAAATATAAACCCGATATATGAAACAAGTATACTCAAAAAGATATTTTTTCTCATATGCATAATACCCCCTTAATAAATATACATACAATACCTATGCCAAAATAATGTTCTAAATACTGAGCTTTTTATATTCGGATTTGTCTCATTCTTGTCGCCTGTCGCATTATGAGACAGACTTAAGCATCGAATAATGGCATTTTCTTAATATGGACGATGTAGGACCATAATAAATAAAAACTTATCCCTTAACATAATCCATATAATCTTGTCTAAACTTTGTGATAACACGTACGGTCTTTTCAAAATTCATGGTTTCTTTTCCTGAAAATGATGAAAAAGCTTGACAGAATTATAATTCTGGATAAAATATGCAAAATATAGGAGGATTAGTTGCAAGAACGCTTTACTGAAAGAGTTAGGAAAATATTGCATCTCGCCCGTGATGAGGCGCTCAAGACCAAGCAGAGCTTTATCGGTACAGAACAGCTTCTTCTTGCGATGATTAAAGAAGGAGAAGGTGTTGGTGCAATGGTTTTAATAAACTTAGGCATTGAACTCAACGAATTACGCAAAGGTATTGAAAATTCAGTAATCATCGGTCCGGGTGGCAAGATAGATGTTCAATTGAGCAATGAAGCAAGGTTATGCTTAAATTATGCCATGGAAGAAGCTAAAAACTTCGGGCATTCTTATGTCGGAACTGAGCATCTTCTACTCGGGATTATAAGAACCCAAGGCAGCCTGGGTGCTCAGATATTAGAATCTGTAGGTATGGATTATGAAACCCTGAAGAATGAAATAATTCAACTCCTGCGTCCTGAAAGCGTGGTATCTGGTAAAACCAAGAGCAAACACCGAAGTTCTGCCTTAGAGCTATTTTCACGTGATCTTACCCAGCTTGCCCGTGATGATAAACTTGATCCGATTATTGGCCGGGAAAACGAGATTGAAAGAGTTATTCAGATATTGTCACGTCGCAAAAAGAACAACCCCGTATTAGTTGGTGAAGCCGGTGTTGGTAAAACCGCAATTGTCGAAGGTCTTGCCCAGGACATAGTCGCCGCTAATGTCCCAGATTGTCTCAAGAATAAACGTGTGGTTTCTTTAGATATGGCTTCCATTGTTGCCGGCACAAAATACCGCGGGCAGTTCGAGGAGAGGCTAAAAGCGGTCATAAACGAGGTTAAAAATAATAAGAAAATTATAGTATTCATTGACGAACTTCACACTATTGTTGGTGCTGGTGCTGCCGAAGGCGCTATAGACGCCTCAAATATGCTAAAGCCAGCTCTGGCAAGAGGTGAACTCCAATGTGTGGGTGCCACAACCCTTGAAGATTACAGAAGATATATAGAAAAAAATGGAGCGCTTGAGCGTAGGTTTCAACTGATTGTCGTAAATCCGCCGACTCTTCAAGAGACAATAAGTATCTTGCATGGTTTGAAGTCAAGATATGAAGACCACCACCACATAACTTACACTGATGAATCCCTGGAAGCAGCTGCACGTCTATCAGATCGTTATATTGCAGATCGTTTCTTGCCAGATAAGGCAATCGATGTAATAGATGAAGCAGGTGCTAAAGTAAAATTGTCCAAGATAGTTAAAGATGATCGAGTATCCATCCTTGAATTGGATTACGATTCAGTAAAGATGAAGAAGGAAAAAGCAATTGCCGATCAAAAGTTCGAAGAAGCAGCAAGGTTACGCGACGAACAGAAAAAAATCAAGGAACAATTGACGGTCATTGAGAAAGATGATAGCATACCGCGTCCAACTGTACTTGACGAAGACATCGCTTTCGTTGTATCAAGATGGACTGGTATCCCGGTAGCTAAGATAGAGGAAAAAGAATCCAAGCGCCTATTGAAGATGGAGGATGAAATAAGTAAAAAAGTCGTTGGTCAGACTGAGGCTATTAGTGCCATCGCAAAAGCGGTGAGACTAAGCCGGGCAGGCGTAAAAGACCCCAGACGACCGATCGGTTCTTTCATTTTTCTAGGACCTACGGGTGTCGGTAAAACCGAGTTAGCAAGACGGCTTGCCGAATTTACCTTCGGCGACACAAGTTCTCTGATAACACTTGATATGTCGGAATATATGGAGAAGTTTAATGTATCGAGGCTTATAGGCGCGCCACCTGGTTATGTCGGTTTTGAAGAAGGCGGTCAACTTACTGAGAAAGTTAAAAGAAAACCTTACTCAGTAGTACTGTTTGATGAAATAGAAAAAGCCCACCCAGATGTTTTTAATATTCTACTCCAGATTCTTGAAGATGGTCAGCTTACCAATTCCTACGGTCGTAAAATCAATTTCAAAAATACAATTATAATCATGACTTCCAATATTGGAACTGCTGAAATAGGAAAGGGTGATGGTTTGGGTTTTGCAAAGGACTCAGCCGATATTTCTTATGACAAAATGAAAACAAGGCTTTTGGACGAAACCAAGAAGCTTTTCTCACCTGAATTCCTAAACAGAATTGATGAAATGATAGTATTCAGACAATTAAACAAAGAAAACATGATGGAAATAGTCGACATCCTGATTAGCGAAGTCGAGGAGCGCCTTAGCGAAAGAAAAATGCTACTTGAGCTTAACGACTCGAGTAAGGAACTTCTGGTTGATCAAGGCTTTGATCCTGAATTTGGTGCACGTCCCATCAAGAGAACAATACGCCGTTTGATAGAAGACCCGCTTTCTGAAGCCATCCTGAAAGGTGAAATCACAGATGGCAAATGTATTCGTCTTATTAGGTCCGGCGACAAAATAGAATTCAAAGAGAAGTGATTTTCCTTCTTTTTCTACTCAACTACAAAATCATCGATATCGATGTCGATGTTCAATGGGCTGACCCACAATTGCTAATTGAAACATCAGGACTTAGAACCGGGGCAGAATTTCGCAATTCAGATATACAGAATGCGATTCAGAACCTTTCTCGACTCAGGTTATTCAACTCTGTTGCTATTGATACAACGATAGTTGGTGACGGCATTTTTTTCAAAATCATTGTTGAAGAAGCGCCATTTCTAAAGAGCAAACCTGATTTCATCGGTACTGCAAAAATTAAGAAGAAAAATTTGAGGAAAAAGCTCCAATGGAGGGTTGGACAAGTGATTACCGATCGAGACATCTTCGAAGCAAAGTCTGATATCATAGATTTATATAAAGAAAAATCATTCTATTACACAACTGTTCAGGACAGCTCTATTATTGACTCCCTTAACAAAATCGACGTCTTTTTTATCATTAAAGAAGGTGTTGAACCACGAATCGGTAAGATTGAAATCACTGGGAACGATGCTTTCACTGATTCAAAAATTACGAAAATGATGCAAAATAAACCCAAAGCGTTTTTGCGAGGTGGTAAGTTAGATGAGGTCAAACTTCAGGAGGATGTCGCAAAAATTAAATCCTTTTATAGAGATAATGGTTATCTTGATGCTGAAATCAATGAACCAATAATCGAAGTTGAGGAAGACCGATTTATCATCACAATAAACATCGAGGAACATGAACGGTATTACGTCGGTGAGATAACCTTTTCCGGTGACTCAGTATTCAACGCGCAACAACTCGCAAGAGTAGTGAAATACAAAAGCGGGGATGTATACAATCTCAGTGAAGTTGAAGAAACCCACCAGGAATTGTATGGAGCTTATGCTGATGAGGGTTATATATACTGTTCGATTGCACAGAATGAAAATGTACGGGATAGTTTCATAGATATCGAATATGTTATCGATGAATCATCCCCGGCAACTATCAACCGCGTGGTAATCACTGGTAACTATAGCACCCGAGAAAATGTCATCCGACGAGAACTAACAACCATCCCTGGAGAGAAATTTCGACGTTCAGACGTTATAAGAAGTCTACGAGAAGTCTTCAACCTCGGTTTCTTTGACAATGTTGAGCCCTTAACTGGAATTCCAGATGATAGCGGTCGGATAGACTTGATTTATAAAGTGACCGAGAAAGAAGGTGTTGCTACTGTAGGTGCTGGAGTTTCATATTCAGCTCAGGACAAATTGACTGGCTATTTTGAACTTTCACACCCCAATATGTGGGGAAAAGGACAGCGGCTCTATACCAAGGTCGAATTGGGTGGCCGATTGACCAATTTCCAAGTGGGGTATACTGAACCGTGGTTTTTTAATACAAGAACAAGTGCTGGGATTGATCTATATTATACAAACCGATTTTGGGATTACTACACAAAACGCGATATTGGTTTTGCCGGTCGCGTTTCTTTTCCGTTTTATCTGGACTATACAAGGCTTGGCTACACGCTGCGCGCTGAGAGAACTCAGATACTTGATATTGCAACTTCATATACACCGCCGAGCAGCGGTTATAGTCTCTATGATGACACAATATCAAAGTGGACCGTATCGAATTCTTTCGTAATTACGCGAGATTCCAGAGATTTTATCTTTAACCCGACAAGCGGCTCATATATGGCGTTGCGCGCCGAGGTTGCAAAGAAATTCTTATTTGCCAATGTCGACTATAATCGGCTCACGTTTGAAGCACGCACTTATTTGCCGATATATTGGAAATTTGTGTTAATGGGTAGAATAAAGGCAGGTGTTGTAACGAGTACTGATGAGGTACCGCTCTATAAGAGATTCTATGCTGGAGGCGTGGGCGATGATGGTGTTCGAGGCTATTCAGACCGGTCCCTCTCCCCGGAGGTTGATGGTCGGCGTGTTGGAGGTTCTGCCCTGCTAATAAATAATTTAGAACTGAAGCTTAAACTTTCGCCAAGTCTATCATTTCTGGCGTTCTATGATGCAGGAAATGCTTTTGAGTCGTATAAGGATGTTAACCTGCATAATCTCTATCGAGGAGTTGGTGTGGGTGTGCGCATTGAGATACCGATGATGGGGATTCTCGGTTTTGATATGGGTTACGGTCTGGATCGTGAACAACCTGGTTTTGAACCTCATTTCCAGATCAATCCTTTTGGTATGTTCTGATTTTGGGAGGTTATATGAAAGAGTTATCCCTTATCTTTGCGATTACCGTTGCCGCTGCTTTTGCTGCAGATGCAGGGACTGGTGTTGTTGATGGAGAGCGAATTTTCAGTGAATACCAAGCAACCGCCGCAGCGAATATCGAACTCAACGACTTCATTAAGACATATCGCGATTCAGCTTCGATAATGAGGCAAGGAATCGAAGATCTTAAAGCAGAGCTTAGCGACCAAAAGCTCATGCTTTCTGAAGAAGCAAGGTTAAGAAAGCTCGATGAGATAGAGATTCAGAAAATTATCTATGATAGGTTCCTGGAGGAATATTTTGGTGATGGCGGCAAAGTGGAACAGAAAAATGACGAATTGATGGCACCACTATTGAAGCAAATTAATGAAGCAGTTGGCAAAATCGCCCTGCAAGAAGGCTTTTCACTGATCCTTGATCTATCTGAGAACGTTTTCTATACCTCCAGTGAATTAGACCTGACTGATTTAGTCATCGATGAGCTGAACCTTGAGTATGGTCCTCAAATCCTACCAACCGGTGAAGTGAAGAAATACGTTGCGATATTTCCGTTTCGCGAGGAAAATACTGAAGCAGCTAATGCAGATCTTGGCGAGCGTTGTCAGGATGATCTATATAAGGTCGTCAGCATTTTCAGCAAGTTCAAATTCATAAGCAAGACAGACATAAAGCGCGAGATGTTCAACCGCCACTATGGTGTGAACATCACCGAGAGTCAAGCTAATGCGATGGGTGTCTACTTCCAATGCCACTACATAGTTGTTGGGAAAGTCACGAAACAGGCAAGCAAGATTGATTATACTATTTCGATAAGAAATGTGGAAAAGAATCAGGAAGTTGCTAAAAAGGTAACAACAGTTACTGATGAGATGAAGTTGTCAGAATTCCTGAACAACGATCTCAGAGCCCTTATCGGAAAAGTCCAATAAGTCATCCAATCAGAGACTTATGGTTTTCGGTGTTTCTTTATTTTCCTAATCATTTCCCGGATTTCCTTATTAAACTCTTCACGAAAAACCAGGAATTTTGCTCTCTGTACCGGTGTTAGTATCTGCCAAATTTCCTTCATTGTTTTTATTTGCTTTGCTAATTTAATCTTGTGCAACTCCTCGAATTTACCGACCTCTTCTAAAAGCTTTTTGTCAGACGCGTGTTCTTTAAGAAGCCCCTTCAATTTATGAATAATCTCCATTTTCCCTTCGCCGAACTCCCGTTCGATTTTCTGAAGATCGTTCAATTTCGGGAAAAATTCAATAGCCTGTTCGGTCGTTAGATCCAATTCCTGCGTAAGTCGGTATATTTTAACTTTTTCGATTATCGCACGGGGATCATCATTATTAAACGGTTGGGCTAAGCAGATAATAAACAGAGCTAATATAATTAGCATTCTTCTCATACATCCTCCTGCAGTTTACTTAGTTCTTCATCTAAAATTCTCTTGAATTCACTCATCTCTTTATCGCTCAATTCAGCGATTGATTCATCAATATCAACCGGCAAATAGTCTTCGACAATCTTCAGGTCGTTAAGCAACTTGTTGTCAACAATACCGCCAATACTTATTTCGGCAATGGTCTCGTCCTCAAGTAGAACAGCTGTCGGTACAGAAAGCTCAACAGTTTTTTCGGGACGCAAAATGTACAACGCAAGCATGGTAACAGCGAAAGCTGGTATTAGAACCTTTACCAGCCTTGGTAGGTTGAATTTGCGCAGTCGTATTTCTCGTTGCCTGATACTGATCTTTAGTCTATCAAAAAAAGCCTGTTCAGGCATTGGAATCATATCTTTATCGAGGAGTTCATAGAGTTTCTTGACTTTGATATACTCTTCCTGGCAATGTTTACACCTATTCAAATGTTCCTCAAACCTGCGGTACTCTTCTTGAGACATCGCATGCTCTAAGTAATCAATAATCTCACGCTTAAACTCCTGGCATACTCTCATGTCCACGCCTCCAGCAGAACTCTAAGTTTCTTGACTGCGTGATGATGATTTGCCTTGGCAGCACCAGTTGTAATACCCATGATATCGGCTATTTCGAAAAAAGTATGACCTTGATAATGACGTAGAATAAAACACAACTTTTGCCGTTTGGGTAACTTCAATAGAGCATCATCAATTGCTATTTTCATCCTCACCCGCTTTCCTAAAGACACTGATTCCTTTGCCGGTTCCAAATCCAGAAGCGGTTTTTTCTGTTTACGTTTGAATGAAAGACAGGTGTTAACAGTAATCCTGTATAGCCACGTGAAGAACTTTGACTTTTCCCTGAACTTATTGAGGTTATTATAGACCTTGATAAAGGTATCCTGTGTAAGTTCACGTGCATCAGCTTCATTCCTCGAGTATCTGTAGCAAATACTGTAAACAGACAATTGATACTTCTCAAATAGCTTATCAAAAGCTTTTTCATCACCGGTCTTGAATTTCCTGACATAAATAGCATCATCGTCGCCTTTCATTAGAATTAGACGTATGTTTGGTGGCTAATGGTTTAATCCCCCAGAACTATTTTTTTTGCTCGATAACCTTGCTTTTTCATACAATTGGATATATTTCTTGGCGGATTTGTCCCATGAGAAATCGTACGTCATGCATTTTTCTGAGAGTTTTTCAAAAGCATCCGAGCAATTGTAAATCATCATGCTTCTCGACAAGACAGCAAGCAGATCTTTGCTTGCATATTCAGTGAAAACAAAACCGTTACCTTTGGTAGATATGGGGTCATAATCTTTGATCGTATCAGCCAACCCACCAGTACGCCGCACAATCGGTAGAGTACCGTATCTGAGGCTAATCAGTTGACCGAGACCACAAGGTTCATATTTCGATGGCATGAGGAAGAAATCGCTACCCGCATATATACGATGGGCTAGTTTCTCATCGAATTTGATATTAACAGATACCCGTTGCGGATAAACACTCCCAAAAGTAGTCAATTTTTTATGGTAACTTTCGTCACCAGAACCGAGGATTATCATATTAAAACCCATATCAATTAAGGAATCAAATACCTTAACAAATATGTCAAACCCCTTCTGTGCGGCAATACGGGAAACCATGCCAACCAAGGGTCGTGCACCTTTGAGACAGCATTCATCTATCAACTTTTGTTTATTTTTCTCTTTTCCGCTAAAATCAGTGTAGCTATTGTAGATCAGATCATCCGTTTCCGGGTTCCACTGATTATAATCAATACCGTTGACAATTCCGATCAAATTAGCTCGCCTTCTCCTCAGTACACCATCAAGTCCAAAACCCAATTCCGGTTTCTGAATTTCTTGAGCATAATTCTGTGAAACGGTAGTCACCATATCACTATATAGGATACCGGCTTTTAAGAAATTAATATCTCCGTAATATTCAATACCTTCAGGTGTAAAATAATCACGATTAAGTCCGAGAATCGTCCACTTCTGCGCAGAGAAACGACCCTGATATCCCAAGTTATGGATCGTAAAAATGCTCCTCGCTGTGCTTTTACCGAGTTTCAGATACAATGGAACGAGACCGGTTTGCCAGTCGTGGCAATGGACTATATCATACGAATCTCTTAGAACGAGTTCTGAGACCACCTTGGAGAATAGTGTAAAACGTTCACAATTGTCTGGAAAATCGCCTTTTTCAGTTCCATAAAGTCCGGTGCGTTTAAAAAAATCTGGATAGTCTATAAAATAGAATTCATTATCTTTGTATACATCAACCTCATATCTCTTCCCCATTTCTATTGAGAGGTGGTCGCATAAAGTGCCTCCTATTCCATTATACCTTGGTAAAAAGACGGTGACGTCTAGACCGAGTTGTCTGAGTGAAATCGGTAAGGCACCGACAACATCAGCAAGTCCACCAGTCTTGGCATAAGGTGTAGCTTCAGATGCAATAAAAGCAATCTTCACAGCATCAAATATCTCGTTAATGGTTATACGGCATCGCTGCCAGCACAGCTATCTGTTTGTTGGCCTGGTCATTCTCGATGTCTCGTATAACGATGCCATAAAACGATACGGGCTGCCATGCCATACAACTAATAACCATATACTATTTCAAACATTCGTACAGGGAACAGCTCGATTGCCATTATCCTTGCTTTCCTTCATCGCCTTCTTGAGCCATCTTTGAGTCCCTTATCTATAGTATATTCTTGAGGTATGACGCAGATTCTTCAGGCGCAGTTGGATTTATGTAGAACCCCGTCCCCCACTCAAAACCAGCAATATGAGTAAGGACTGGTATGATTTCCAGGTGATAATGATAAAACTCAATACCACGCAGGGTAATCGGTGTCGTGTGTATAATATAGTTATACGGCGGTATATTGAGTGCCTTTTTTATCCTCAACAGGCAATCTTTGAGAATAGAAGCAAGGTCATCCAGCTCGCTTCTCGATGCATCTTCAAAGTTAGACATGTGATTCCGTGGGAGTATCCATGTTTCGAATGGAAAACGCGGAGCAAACGGGCATATCAGGATAAATGTATTGTTTTCGCTGATCAAACGCTTTCTGACTTTGGTTTCCTGAACTACAATATCGCAAAAAATGCATCGTTCACGGTATTCATAGTAGCGTTTAGCGCCATCCATTTCCTCAATTACCCGTTTGGGAATGATAGGAGTTGCAATCAATTGAGAGTGGCTGTGCTCAAGTGAGGCACCAGCTGCCGCTCCAAAGTTCTTAAAAACCATGGTGTAGCGCAGTCTCTGGTCCTTTTTCAAATCAAGCATCCTTTCCTGGTAAGCATACAAGACATTCTGAAAATGCTCGATTTCCAGATCAGCAAGGTCCATGGAATGATCAGGGGTTTCTATTATTACTTCATGGGCACCAATACCATTCATACGATCGTAGATTCCTTCACCCCGCCGGCTGATATCACCTTCGATAAGCAGAGCAGGGAATTTATTGGGGATGACGCGTAAGGTCCAACCTGGTGTATTTGGCTTGGTTCCATCAGGACGGTATGCCATTATTTCCGGAGGTGTTGCAGCTTCATTACCAGGGCAGAAAGGGCATTGATCAGGCGGCACTACTTTTTTCTCGGGGGTTGATTTAAAATCTTTTGGTCGTTTTGCCCGTTCTGTCGAAATAATAACCCAACGCCCTAAGACTGGGTCTTTGCGAAGTTCCGGCATTAGTCTTGTGTACCCACTCCTTTTTTCTTGGATTGATCGCTTTCATCGAAGCTAGGTTTCTCGACTGGTTCAGGTTCACCCAAAAATATCTCGATCTTTGCTCCCTCACGTATGTTTTCAATAAAACTATTGGCTTTGTCACGTTGTTTTTCTCTTGTCAGATTAGTTTCGATGTTAGACCACAACTCATCAAGAGTCTTATAGCCTTCTGCAGTGTAGTCAACGACATTCACAAACGTGTAGTTACCGTCATCGTTTTTGAAGACCGCGCTGATGTCGCCAGCTCTGAGTTTGAACACAATAGATTCAAATTTCTTGGAACGTACATTCCTTCTTATTGGACCAGTAATACCACCACGCTTTTTTGACGGTGCGATTGAATGCTCTCTGGCAAGCGAATCCATGCACGATGGATTCTTAATAACGAGCTGTCTCAGCTCATCAGCCTTTGCTTTATTGTCGACAACAATCTCCTGACAATGCACCATCTCCTGAACCTTAAGGTCTTCCCGGTGTTCATTATAAGAATCCACAACTTCCTGCGAATCTACTTTTACTGCTTCGACAACCACTTTCCCGTACAAACCGTTTTCCATTATCTGCTTCAATGCAGCCTGCATTTTAATTATATAACCGTCTTTTAAGAAGTATTTATTTCGTTCCCCGAATTCTAATTTAAGGTCATCTTCGATTATCATATTTAGCAGTTTTTCGAATTCTTTCGGTTGTGTCAAATCAACACTACCAAAATTGGGTTGTGATTCGTTTCTCTTTTCAACATCACTTCTTCTAATTTCTCTCCCATTTATAACTACTGCCACAGGGTCATCACTTGACTTGAGCAACTCGCTTAATTCACCTTCATACAACTTGATTTTGGCTTTCTTCCTCAGTTTCTTAATAAATTTCTCTTCAACCTCTTTAAGTTTTTCTGCTTTGAGCTGTGTTTCTATCTGGCTTTTCACTTTCTCATAATCCCTATAACGTTCAGGTTTGTAACCGGTTACCATATAGATACCGTACTTTTCATCAAAGGAAATAACTCCGATCAATTCGTTGAGCTTTGCCTTAAATAGTATTTTATCAACTGGTTCTGGTTTTACGCCCTTGAAAACGACACCCATATTACCTTTATTCTTGCTTGAGTGGACAGTAGAGTAGGCAGTGGCAAGGGTATCAAAACTTTCGACATGTTTTTTCAGCGAATCAAGTAGGAAATTAGCCAGGCTTTCAGATTCAACCACCATTTCTTTTCCTCTTATCTCGGCTTTGAGTAAATAGTTCTTGTTGTTTTTGTAGAATTTCTTCATCTCTCTTTCGCTCGGCTTGGCACGTTCAATTACTTCAACTGCATAAACCTCTTCAAGCAGCAACGACTTTCGTCGGTCACTCATTGCTTCATGGAAGAACTGTGTTGTGTCTATGCGGTAATTCATTGATTTTTCGAAAATCAGTCTACTGAGAATGATCCCGTCGAGAACAGAATGTTCATCACGCCCACCAAACCCAAAGCGTTTTGACATTTCTTCGTCTAGTTCAAGCCTGGTTATATTATAGCCATTTATCGTAGCAACAAAATCCTGGTAATTTTTCTTGAAGCAACGTTCCACACCGCTTAGGGCAAATGAATCGATGGGAAATTTGCGATATTTTGTGGCTACTATTTCATAAGCCTTAGCCGCGCTCAAAAAATCCTCAGTCATCTCATAGGCTAATGCCAAGCGATAATACAACCAACCATCCTTTTTCCTGCGGTTTTCCATCAAATCCTTATATACTTCAACTGCCTTGTCAAAATCTGCAATTTTAGCAAAATAAAGATCACCTTTTTCTAAAGTCCAATCATAGACTTTCTTGCCTTTTTCAATCTTTTGCTCACAATAACTTATAGCTTCATCATATTCACCTTTTAAAACAAGGTCAATATAGTCTTGCGGCAAGGCCATGAATATTAGTAGTATTAGATTCATATTAGAACCTCCTTTCTATAGAATAGTATTGTATTTAAAATACCAATCATGTCAAGGGCGTTAGATACTTGGTGGTTTTAATGACGCGGAGTTTCGACGGAGATAGTTATCTAACGGGATAAATTCGATAAAACCTGATAAATCAGGTAACTACATCATAAAGGAACTTCTCGATGCGCCCCCCTTCTGTGGGGCTTACTCGAAGAATAAGATAATCACTGTTCGAGCCTATCAAGAACATACATATCGTGGAGAACATAAGAACTATTCTATGTTCTCCTCTACTAATACGTCCTCTCCCTTTTTAAGGGAAACGCACATAATCTATTTCCTCTCCCTTTTTAAGGGAGAGGATAATGGTGAGGGTTTCCTAAGGCAAAATATTTGTTTACAAAACGTTCTTTATGAGTATAATCTCAAGAAATGGATGTGGCTATTGAATTGAAGAACATATCTCGGTCATTTAAGAGCCATTTTTGGCAAAGCAAGAAAGAGATCCTCAAAGATGTCTCATTGGAGATCACTAAAGGAGAGATATTCGGATTTCTCGGTCCAAATGGAGCAGGTAAGACAACAACGATAAAGATCATAACCGGATTGCTCAGACCTGACTCGGGGAGTATTAGAATTTTCGGACACCCTGCGAATACGCTCGAAGCCAAGAAACGTATAGGTTTTCTACCTGAATCACCGTATTTTTACGGACATTTAACTGGCTATGAGTTTCTTAATATTCATGGACGGCTCGGTAATGTCAAAGACCACAAGCACGTGACAAATGACCTTTTGCACAAGGTCGGGATTGATTATGCTGCTGATTTGCCTTTACGTAAATACTCTCGTGGTATGCTGCAAAGAATCGGCATTGCCCAGGCATTGATCAGTGAACCGGATCTATTCATCCTTGATGAACCTCTTTCTGGATTGGACCCGATTGGTCGAAAGGAAATAAAGGAATTGATAATTGAACAGAAAAACAAAGGAAAAACAGTTTTCTTTTCATCTCATATTCTACCTGATGCTGAGGCTTTATGTGACCGTATCGGTATAATAATCAACGGTAAAGTTGTACATATTGGTAAGTTAAAGGATATCTTGAAAAAAGGCACCAAAACAGATGAAATTACGTTGGAAGAATGGTTCGTAAGACAAATCAAGGAAGAGCATGCATAGAATCTGGGCGATTTGTGAAAACGCCTTTAAGGAAGGACTAAGGCAGCGGATACTTATCATATTACTGATCTTTGCGGTTCTGATTTTAGTAATTTCAGTATTTCTTGGGCCTTTTACTCTAGGTGAAGCACCCAAGATTGCCAGAGATATTGGACTTGCTGCTACTTCGTTCTTCAGTGTATTGATCGTCATTATCATCGGCTCAACCTTGATACACAAGGATATTGAAAAACGAACGATCTATACAGTAGTGACCAAACCAGTAAGGCGGAGTGAAATAATCATCGGCAAGTTCCTTGGCTTGTTCTTCCTCGTCGCTATGATTCAAGGTGGAATGACCTTAATTCAGCAATTAGTGCTGTATATATTTGAGGGTTCATTCGACCTATCCCTTCTGTTTGCTCTGCCGTATTCTTTTATGGAAATAATGATCCTGATAGGGATTCTTCTCGTATTTTCGTCATTTTCATCACCAACCCTAAGCGCAATAATGGGCGTGATATTCTATGTGATTGGTCATGCCACTCCTGACATTAAATTATTCGCTGACCAGACAGAAGCGGTAATATTAAAGTACTGTGCCAATGCTTTTTATTATATTTTGCCGAATCTTGAGAACTTTAATCTGAGAATTGATTTAGTCCATAAACTACCTTTATATCCAGACCAGATACTTTTTTCAGTATGCTATGGGTTCATTTACACGATTTTTCTTATCTATCTGGCAATTATTATTTTTGAGAGACGTGAATTTAAGTAAAGAATGAAGTTTAGAAGTTATGAAGATGAGAAGTTTGGATAAAGATTGAAGATAAGGAGAAACAGAAGTTGGTAAGTTACGAAGTTAAGAGGATATGAGGATATGCGTACAGCAAAAGCAAAAAGGAAGACACTAAAGCATTTTCGAGATTTAGAAGTTTATCAAATGGCATTTGATTCTGCTATGAAGATATTCAAAATGACCAGAGACTTTCCTATGGAGGAAAAATATTCAATAATAAACCAAATCAGGCGATCATCAAAATCAGTATGTTCGAGCATAGGTGAGGCTTGGAGAAAAAGGAAATACAAGGCTTATTTCAAAAACAAACTGACCGATGCGATGTCTGAAGCGTCAGAAACTCAAACTTGGTTTGATTTTTGCCTTGCTTGCAAATACATAGACCGAGAAGTATACGAAGAAATGGACAATACATATGAGATAATCATTGCGAAACTCAACGCGATGGAGAGAAAAGCTGAAAGTTTCTGCTTCTAAGTTTCGTATCTTCATATCTTCATATTTTCATAACCTCATATCTTCGGATTTTCTATGAAGAATATCATTATTGTCCTCCTGTTACTTCTTCTAATCGGCAATTTGTCATACCGTATTGACCTTGGCAAATCACCACATGAATTGATTGGGGAGCTGATGTACTTCCCGTCCGGAACCGCGCTCAGGGCTTTGTCCATGGGATTTTATGCACCACTTGCAGACTTGGTCTGGCTTCGCTTTATTCAATATTATGGTGAACACCGGATGAGTGATGCACGATTTGAACTCATGTACCATATTTTGGACATCCTGACAACCCTTGACAATAGATTCATGTATGCCTATACCTTGGGTGGCTTGATGTTGACCCATGATGCGCAAAGACCAGATCAGGCACGGATGTTAATGAAAAAGGGGATGCAGGCAAATCCTGATGATTGGCGTCTTCCATTCATGTATGGTTTTATTCATTATGTATTTTTGCATGAACATCGTATTGCACAGAGATATTTTCGTATTGCTTCACAAAAACCAGATGCGCCGGATACGCCCAAACGCTGGGCAGCATTTGTTACCTATTATAGGCTCGGAGATTTAAAGACCGCACTTGCTTTGTGGCTGGATCTCTACAATAATACAAAAAATCCTGAAGAGAAAACAATTGCCGAGAAGTACATTAAAAAAATAAAGATGAAAATTGATATCGAATTACTGAATAAAAAAATAGAAGAGTTTACAGAACTGACAGGTCGCAAACCGTTTAATTTGAAAGAGCTAATTACCAATGGTATTATTGATTCGATACCTACTGAACCACACGGATGTCACTATTTACTGCGAAACGGCGAAGTGTATTCGACGTTCCAAACCGACTAAACAGAAAATGTAGATGAATTTCCGCAATGCGTGAGCAGGCAGGCAACTACAGCTGTAAAGGCGAACATATGATGTTCAGTTATTAAATAAAGCAGTTATTGAGTAACTGAGTAATTTAGTTATTAAAAGACGTTTCATTCGTTTAGTTCGTTTCGATCGTTTATCTGGGTTGTCTTCAGCGAAGCGTGCACGAAATATGCCTTAATCTCCGATTGAGCTGCAGATTTCAGTGTATCGAACGAATGTGAGATGTCTTTAACAGAATCATGTCTCCAGCCGAAGGCATGTCTTAAGGCATATCTTCCTAACCCCGGATGAGGCCTGAGTAATGCATTAGCAGGAAATGGCGGTACACGCACGCCCGCTGCAAGTGACATATCCCCTATATTCCCGGGGATGGTCGGATCAACCTGGTTTACGCGGGTATCAATGTCTCCTGGATACGATCCTATCACCAGTGTATTAAATTCCTCTACTGCCATGTGAATTGAATGCATATTGGCTTTTGTACTGGCTTCACGAGCCCGGCTTTTTAAGGCAATATAATTGGGTACAGCTATGCTAGTAGGATTCCAATTATTGTAACAACGACCATGAGCTCTATTAAAGTAAAAGCAGATTTACACTTGTTTTGATCAAGAAATTCAAATGGGGTCAGATCATACACAGGACAAGACAACAGAGGCAAGGGTATCTTGACCCTCGCCTCTGCGTTGTTCTTCAGAAAAATGTTCTTTATTATTGACCCGAAGTGAGTGTAAGCGCTAAAACCGCATCCACGCCATTCCCAGTAATTGAGTAACTCACGACAGTATTTTGGCCAGCTGCCTGATTACCAGTTACGTCAAGCGATGCGTAATAGACAGCACCCGCATCCGCTAGGAGAAAAGCAGCAACAGCCGGAGAATATCCAGCAGGTGCAGCAGCGGCGGAGAGCACCGGGTTTTTGAAGCTGGTCGGCAACAAGATATTAACAACACCCGCCAACATCTGCCAGTTTGCGCCACCGGCTATGCTGCGCAAGTCAGCAGGATTCAGGGTAATCGCACCTACCTGGACTCCACAATCAAACGCATAGATACCCTCGGTCAATGTCGAGAAGTCTTCAGATGCAAGCTGGAGTGTGTGCATATTGCTCTTTACTGATGCTTCTTTTGCTCTTTTCTGCATACTGATGAAATTGGGGATAGCGATTGCCGCCAAAATACCGATAATCACCACCACAACCATCAGTTCGATCAGGGTGAATCCCTTTTTCTTCATGATACTTCCTCCTTCATAACGAGATTTTGAATCATCTTCATTATGTCCCGGTATTGCTAGTGGTTACAAAGTAACCCGGTCTAAAACTCAGGCTTTGAGACATAATCCATAATGGTCAGGCAAGTAACAGCCTTTTCCATTAACAATAAAGCCTAAACAAACATATCTATGAAAAGACATTTGTCAACAGATAAGTTGTGAAAGATCAGTCATTATATTCATATGCAATACTCATGCCAGTATTAACATAAATAAGTTATGGTTTTTCATAGGCTTCTTGAAGTAGTATGTCTCATTAATGGATACTGTCTCATTTTGATACACTTAAGCCTCGCTTATTTACGGCTTCTCAATAGGCTTACCGAGAATGTCGAAATTTGTGGGAGTAGAGCCTTTAGGCTCGTTAAATGTGATTAAATTTCGACATATTTTCACTGGCGTAAACGCCCTACTCCTAATTATCGGTCAGCCTGTCAACTTCCAAGCTTCGTATTTTCTCAACTTCATTCTTTAGCGTGTCTTCGTATCTTCTTAACTTCTCTTTTCCCTATCTTCCTTCGTTTCTGTGATCCAATTCTTCTATACAAAGTTGCCCGACCCACACCGAGTATCTTAGCGGCCTTGCTAACATTACCGCTACATTCTTCCAAAATCCTTTGGATCTCAGCTTCCTGTAATTCATCAAGACTCTTTCTGTATCCGCTTGTTGACACCCCAAGATGCTCGGCTTTGATATAGAACGAATCACTCAAGATCGCCGCTCTCTCAATGACGTGACGCAATTCTCTTATATTACCCGGCCAATCGCGTCTTTTTAAGGCTTCAAGGACAGTCTTTGAAAACTTCCTCTCCCCCAAACCCTCCCTACTACAGACCAATTTTAGGAAATGTTCAGCGAGTAGTGGAATATCTTCTCGTCGTTGTCTTAAAGGCGGTAAAACAATTGGAATGACATTAAGTCGATAATAAAGGTCTTCCCGAAACCTTCCTTTTCTAACCTCATCCATAAGATTTTTGTTAGTTGCCGAAACTAAACGCACATTAACGCGTATGGGTTTTGTCGAACCGAGTGGTACTATCTCCTTTTCTTCTAATAAACGCAGGAGCTTCATCTGAATTGTTGTTGGTGCATCGCCTATTTCATCGAGGAAACAAGTTCCGTTATCAGCAACGCAAAACAGTCCTTTCTTATCCGCTCCCGCACCAGTAAAGGCACCTTTTTTATAACCAAATAGTTCACTCTCCAGCAGAGTCTCTGGTAATGCAGCACAAGAGATCGTAACGAATCTATTCCCTGAACGCTTTGAAATATTGTGTATTTCCCGGGCGATCAATTCCTTACCAGTACCTGATTCACCAAGGATGAGAACTGTAGTTTCAGTATTCGCAATTCTCTTGACCATATCAAGTACGTCTCTGATCTGTTTGCTTTTTCCAATCGTCTGACAAGATGCTTCTACTGGTTTAACTATATTGGCTCTTATGCGTAAGAGTAGTTCATCAATACCAAATGGTTTGAGGATATAGTCACTTGCTTTATCACGTAGTGCATTGACTGCCGATTCCATAGAACCGTAGGCAGTTATGAAAATAAGCGGAATGTCCGGGTAGATCTTTCTGACCTTTTTTAAAAATGCAAAGCCATCGATATCTGGCATTCTGATATCGCTGATAACGAGGTTATATTTAGTTTCTCTCAGCGCCTGGAGCGCAGTCTTTGGTTCAGTAGTAGCAAATACGTCATAACCTTTTTGCTCTAATGCATAGGAAAGCCACTTAATAAGGCTTTCCTCATCATCGAGTATTAAAATCCTATGTTTCATCCTGATCCGTCAGATAAGTTTTGTCACATACAAAGGTTTGTGTCTATTACGACAGAAAACACTCTGCTATTTCCTTCTTCGAGCGAAGAGCTCAGTCAAAATAAGTTTGATCTCAGGGCTAATCCTCAGCTCCCTCAATACCCCTTTATTCTTGAGCGAGAGCCCAAGGTCAAATGTTAATGTTCCAATCCGTTTCATCGGTATCGCAAGCGATACGTCAATACCGTGTTCTGCTATATTCTGCAGATACCAGGGATTGTAAAAATAACTGACTGCAAACCGTTCTCTGGAAAAACCCAGTTTGAACCTGTACGGCGACCGAAATTCATTTATCTCGTTATCATCTTGCCAGAATGAATGTTCCAAAAACAATGTCAGTCTTCCACCCATGAGCTTTTTCTGGGGAGTGATACCGAATGATACTCGGGCAGGCAAATCAATCATTGTATCAGAATCTTGTCTTTCCATTACAATACTACCAAAAGCTTCGCCGAACAAAGAAACATCAAACAGCTCTCTGGCTCTTAGTTTAAGCCCTGCAGAAAAGATCTTTCCCTCATATTTGTACAAAAAGGAATCAACCAGATAATAATTAGAAACGTAATAATGCCATATTTCAGATGCATTACCGAACAGATACGATCCGCGTAAGGCAGCTTCACCCAGGCCAAAATCATTATTGAGGTTGAGATAAATTTCCTCAATGCCACCTTTCCCTTTCAGATGAATGTCCAGGTCATCTTCGCTGAAGAAGATATCGAATGATTGATTAAACCTTGTTAGATTACCTGCACCAAAAATAAAGCCCTTGGTAATGGGTATCGCTAATTTCAGGGTGAAAGGGTTGGTCCAGACTAGTCCCCGGAAATCTGAATCCTCACTGAGTATATTGAACTCAGGTCGCAACGCCAATTCGATCCGAGCTTTTCCTTTTACTCCAAGGAAGGGATATCTGAATATACTATTGTCTTCTCCGATACCACCAAGCGCAAATATAGATGCATTAATAAGAAAAATCAGCAATGCGCCCACTAATACCTACCTTGCGGTGGTGGGATATATCCCACTTTCAGAGTGTGTGAACCACTGATCATTTTATAGTTAGCAATCTCATAATTTTCAGGCGATAATACAATAAAGAAACCAAAATTAGAATCCGGCTCTTCAATAATATGTTGAATATGTCGAACAATGTCGATATTGAACACCGTGTCGTCAGCGGCAAATCTTACAAGCGCAATAAGCGGCCCTGTCGCAGTATTAAAATCATCAAGTGGAGCTAACAGTTGCTTGACACCGATTTCAATAGAGTCGCGCATAATAAAATGCTGTTCAGGTCTGAACGTCAATTCAGCATAGATCGCCTTCTTATCATCTAAGATGGAATCGTATTCAAACTTGACATAGTTGCGATACGGTATACCAGAACCTATCCAGCTTTCGGTATAAAATGGTTCTGGGCCAGTGACGATGTAACAATCATTGCTCAAAGGCATAGAGGAAGTAACACCGTTCTTGACAAGCAGAAATTTAGGCACATAACCGCCTTCTTTTGAATAGAAGTGGCTGAAACCAGAGTCAACCGGGATTATTATCATACCGTCGGCATTGATGATCTCATCGAGCTCAATGTAATTGAATGTAACAAGCAGAGAATCGCCCTTTAATTCTGCAAAACGCAAAGAATCGTCGTTAAAATCTCCGCCTTCGCTTTCCCAAGATTCACCACTCATCCTTTGAAACCAATTTGCCTGGTCCTCGTCAAATTCATGGGTCAGTAAATGTATACTCACTTTTATAGTATCATTGTTAAAATTCAGATTAGTCTGGAGGATTAACTTTATTTCATCGAGGCCTTGATATGAGCTATCTCCAAAATCGAATTCCAAAAGCATCCTTGACTCATAGTCGTTGTTCTTACCAACAACCAGGTTGGTTGATTTACCAAGGTTGGCGAATTTATCGAATTCAGTGAGGGTATTATTAAGGGTTAATTCAAGTTCCTGTGCATCAAAATTACCTCTAATATTCAATTCTTCCTCACCGATCGGCAGCTCATTGCAGCAGATAAAAAGGAGAACTGTTAATAATGCAAATCGTATCATAATCAGATAATATTCAAATATTCAAACAAGTCAAGGATGCGTGATCGTCGTCTTGGATAAGTTCAAGAATGCATCACCGAGTTCGGGGATGCCAAGCTCATAATATATCTCAGCCATAGCTTTATAGAGAACTGGTTCATTCGGTTTAACGCCAATAAGTTTGTTATAATTATCCATTGCCATTAGCATCAATCCATTTCTTTTAAACAAAACAGCTTTCAAAAGGTGAAGCGTGAAGTAATCAGGTTTCCGTTGTCCGATATTGTCACTAATCTTGCGCAAATCGTGGATTGCCGTGCTGTCAAGGATATCTATTGAACATGTAGCTGTATACAAAGTGTCGCTATTGCGGATTGCAAGAACCTTTATCGTGTACATACCAATCAAATCTTCCACGTTCTCGGGAAACAGGAAAACAGTATCGGTGGTTGCTATGCTGGAGATGATTTGTTTGCCTTGCTGCAATCTCATATTATACCAATTTGCACCTGGATATTTACTCCATGTGATATCAGGTCTTGGATCGATCAAAACAGTATTGCCCGGGCGTTGAATGACCATTTGCAGGGTATCCTTTTCCTGTTTAGCTAAGCTTCTAGATATCATTTCTCCATTCCATTCTTTCAATTGGTGCAACTCCCTAAAAAGTCCAAGTACCTTGTTTGATGTAGCTGGTACGTCAGATGTGATACCTGATGTATCGAGTGCGGGTATTGCGAAAGACTCGATCGAATTGATAACGTCTAGCCTGCCATCCCGGTAAAAGATAGTAGTAGATCCAGAATCACCGAGGATCAATGTGTCATCTTCAAAAAGAAAATCAAGTACCTGGACCTTGACGAGGGTTGTTTCACCAGGGTGGACGAGCATTACGCCACTATTCACTGCAGTAATGATACCTGTTGGATAAACTGGTTGTTCTGCAAAAACCGTCAATAAAGATCCTAACAATACCAAATAGAGCCTCATAATCTCCTTTCACTATGCACTGATTATCCACTAAGTTCAGTTATTTTTAATGCATTCAATTATAATGGAATACTAATCTATGTCAATATTGCACTTGCTTGAATGTTTATGAAATGATAGCCTTGAAATTGAAACTGATTTAACTATAATAATCTATGGATATAGAAGAAATACGAAATGACTTTCCTCAATTGTCACAGGGTTTCATATATTTCGATTCTGGCTCTACTTCACTAAAACCCAGATCGGTCATAAACAAAATGAAAGAATATTATGATACTTCTTCAGTGAGTATTGGTCGCGGCTTACATAGTCCTTCCACTATCGTTACCAACGCCTATGAAAAAGCACATGAAAAAGTCCGTGCTTTTTTCAGCGCCAACGGTGATATTATTTTCACCAAAAATTGCACTGAAGCAATAAATATTGTGGCACATGGATTAACCTGGAATAAGGGTGACAAAATTGTCACGACTTACCTTGAGCATAATTCCAATCTTCTACCGTGGTTAAACCTAATATCATCTGGTGTAAAAGTCGAGCTCATAAAATGCCGAGCTGACGGAACAATCAACCTGAATGAGCTTAAAGGTGCAATTGATGAAAATACCAGACTCGTAGCCATCGCGCATACATCGAATGTCCTAGGTTCAATCGTCCCAGTTGAGGACATCACAAAAATGGCAAAAGAAAAGAACGCTTTGGTACTTATCGATGGCGCCCAAGCTGCTCCCCATCTAAAGGTTGATTTAAAAGCAATTGGCTGTGATTTCTACGCAGCATCAGGTCATAAAATGCTTGGCCCTTCCGGCACCGGTGTTCTATTCATCAGAGATTGCACCGTTGAAAAACTAAAACCTATGATAATAGGTGGAGGTTCAGCTACGGATCTTACGCTCGACAAAATAACCTATACGACAGGATATTCAATATTCGAAGCTGGTACGCCAAATATCGCTGGTGGTATTGGTCTTGGCGCTGCAGTTGATTACCTTACTGATATAGGCATGGACCAAATAAGGAAACATGAGTTAGAACTCATCGGCTATCTAATAGACAAACTTCGCACATTTGATAAAGTCAAAATATACGGACCTGATGACATGAATATACGATCCGGCGTTGTGTCTTTTACGATCAAGGGTGTCCCCGCCCATCGAATTGCGATTATCCTCGATGACCTCGGTAAAATAGCAATACGTTCTGGATTCCATTGTGCATTTCTACTCAATCGCTATATCCTGAAGGAACCAGATGGTACAGCCAGGGTTTCGCTCTACCTCTACAATACGCTTCAAGAAGTTGATATATTGATTGATATACTAAAGGATATCGTGAAAAATGCGTGATTTTCAATACCGCCTAATAAAGATATGCAGCCTTGCAGGAAAAGAGTATTTTCACGTCTCTCCTGCTCAACCATTCGACAAAATGCCTAAAGATTGGCAGGGTTTAGTAATAAAAGACCAACATACGAAATTCGTCGTTATTGCTTTTGACGATTGTGACGTGACCGTATTTGTTTCTGGTCGGATGCTCATCGAACATATCCCCGCAGGATGTGAACAACGGGCACATGCAATAGTCAAGCAAATCATCAAACTATGGCAATAAACAACTCGATGTATTGACAGATATTCATATTTGATTATAGTTACCTGTGTCAACGCGCAAGAAGTTCCGGGCGATGAATAAATTCAGTGTAATAATATTAGGGGCGGGTATTGGTAAACGCATGTATTCAAAAACACCTAAGGTCCTTCATAAAATTCTCGGTAGACCGTTAATTTCTTTTATAATCGGCAAGATCAATGCGATAAAATGTGATGAGATCATTGCTGTTATCGGAAAGAATACGAAAAGCATCAAGAAAGAACTTGGCAAGACAGTTAGATACGCCGTTCAACCAATACCTCTGGGTACAGGTGACGCTGCAAGAAAAGGCATCGAGATCGCTACATGTACAAATGTTCTCATCCTCAATGGTGATATTCCTCTATTGAGTGAACATACTCTTAGAGGACTCATCGATCACCATCAACAGGAAAAAGCCCATTTGACAATCCTGACATGTCTTATGAAAAATCCCTTTGGTTACGGTCGGATATTGAAGGACAAACGCGGTCGGGTATCAGGTATTATTGAAGATACTGATGCAACGCCCAAACAGCAAAGGGTCAACGAAATCAATGTAGGCGCATACTGTGGAAATAAGCAAATGATTCTCAGCGCTCTGGACGATATCAAGCCTCAGAACCAACAGGGTGAACTCTACTTAACTGATATCGTGAAAGAATTGTACAATCAAAGAAAGAGAATCGTTGGATTTAGAATATATGACGAAGATGAAATGATGGGAATCAATTCTCAATCAGATCTGACTCGTGCACGTCAGATTATTAAAACGAGATGGTTCAATGAACTCATGTCCCAAGGGGTTAGCATTGAGGACCCAACAAGTACAGATATCGACCTTTCCGTTAAAGTTGGGAAATTCGTCAACATCAGACCGCACACGCTGATCGAGGGCAAAACCAAAATCAAGGACGGTACAACAGTAGGACCTTTCACGTGGATTGTCGACGGGAAGAAACGAGCAGTAAAACTCAATGTCAGATAAGCCGAGAACTAAAATAAGACAAGCACATACCGGAAAGATTATTATCTACGTATTGATTGTGTTATTAGGTATTTTCCTTGTTTCCTTGGTGCTCATGCTTACGAAAGCAGATCCACAGGAAATATACAAGAAAAATGCCAACATGAGAGTTGAAGTTCTTAATGGTTGTGGTGTCAATAGATTAGCTATCAAAGTAACGAATATCCTAAGGAAAAAGGGATTTAACGTCGTTCAAGTCGGTAATACCAAAAACCAAGATTTTGAGGAAACAGTAGTAATGGAAAGAAGTAACGAGAATATGATGAACGCAAATTATTTTGCCAAACAGATAGGTTGCCGGAATATCGATAAAGACGTTGATCCTGCCCTTTATATTGAGATTACTCTTATCATTGGACAGGACTACAAAAAGATTTTTGCCGATGTCGAAAAAGAGTTCTGAGACGGTCCCTACCGAAATTTCGCCGACCATAGAGTTAGTCAGATACCTGGCAAAGTCGATCGATGAAAAAAAAGGACATGATATCGTGATATTCGATTTAAGGGGAATATCACCGATCACCGACTACTTTGTGATCTGTACTGGATTATCAGATATTCACAATCGAACAATAGCTGAATCACTTATTGAATATGAGGAAGCGGTCCATGTTGAGGGAATTGAATCTGGAAATTGGATTCTGCTAGACTACACCGATGTGATCGTTCATATTTTCATGGAAGAGACAAGACAATTCTACGGCTTGAGTAGACTCTGGGGAGATGCTCCGCAGGTGGATTACGATAGTGATTAGACAACAACTCAAAATAATTCTGCAGAAGCTCTTTCCAGAAGAAAAAATTACAATTGACCATGTACCAAGGGAAAAACAAGGGGATTATTCGACAAATATCGCATTTAGGATCGCGGCTCAGAAGAAAGCACAGCCATATGAAACAGCACAGGAAATCGCTTCACGAATTCAGCATCCCATGATAGAGAGCATTTCTGTACACAAACCGGCATTTATAAATTTCACCATCAGCAATGACTATGTGCTCGAGAAACTACTCGGGGAACCAGAAGTGCTCGATATCGGAAAAGGACAGAAAATCATGATCGAATTCGTCAGCGCCAACCCGACCGGACCAATCAATATTGTAAGTGCACGTGCTGCTGCAGTTGGTGACTCACTTGTTAGATTACTGAACCGGACTGGGTACAAAACAGTCTCTGAATACTATGTCAATGATGGGGGCAAACAATCACGTCTCCTTGCTGAAAGCATCAGACAAAGGATCAGGGAACTGAATGGTAAAACTGTAGAGCTACCAAAGGGCGGCTATTATGGTGATTACATAATAGATTTAGCTAAGAAGATTAAAGAAAAAGGTATAACGGACCTTGAGAAAATAAGAGAATATGCAATCGAGTATTTCATAAAAGAACATAAGCAAATACTCCACAAGTTTGGCGTTGAATTCAACAACTGGATTCGGGAATCCGCGATATGTAAAAAAGGACGTGTCGATGAAGTGTTAGATCTATTCCGAGAAAGAGACCTGAGCTATATGAAAGATGGTGCAGTCTGGCTAAGAACAACCAAGTTCGGTGACAACGAAGATCGCGTGATCATTAAGTCTGACAAAGACCATACATACACATACCTGCTAGTTGATGTTGCTTATCACCTTGATAAAATGAAGAGACGACATGATCGACTTATCAATATATGGGGACCAGATCATCAAGCTCAAATAAAAAGTCTGCAATGCGGAATAATGGCCATTGGGTATCCTGGCGATACGCTTGAAGTATTCATTGTTCAACAGGTACACCTAACAGAAGCAGGGAAATCAGTGAAGATGAGTAAGCGAGCAGGCACAATAAAAACACTTGTAGAATTACTAGACCATATACCAAAAGACGTGGTCAGATTTTTCTTGCTGATGAGATCCAATTCCCAGCACCTTGATTTTGATCTCGCTCTCGCATTGGAGCAGTCCGATGAAAACCCTGTATATTATGTTCAGTATGCTCATGCACGAATAAAGAGCATTATAAGAAAAGCCCAAGAACAGGGTATTGAATACAGCGATAATTTTGACAATAAGATCATAAAGGAACGGGAAGAAATCGTCCTTGCTAAAACCGTGCTCAAATATGCTGAAGTAATCGAAGATGCTGTAAGGAATTTCGAACCTTACATTCTCACTTATTATCTCATTGATCTTGCACGGATATTCCATTACTTCTACCAGAAACAAAGAGTTATAAATGAGAACAGAGAACTTACGCAAGCCCGTCTTGCGCTAATTAATAAAACAGCAGAAACAATCAAAAGCGGGCTTGAAATACTTGGTATTTCATGTCCGGAAAGGATGTAGTGAATAAAATACCTAAATACCTAAACACCTAAATACCTAAAAATTTAGGCAATTTAGGCATTTTGGACTTTTAGGTGTTTGCTTTTTAAAGGAGGTTAGATGAATCTTGCAAGTCTACTATCAAAGGATAGAATAATTCTATCTCTTAAACCAGGTAAAAAAGAAAAGGTTATAGAAGACCTGGTGTACGCAATTAAGAAAGGAACTGACGCAGAACTCATTGTTTCAACATTACTGAAACGAGAAGAACTTGGTTCAACCGGGATCGGCAAAGGTATTGCAATCCCCCACTGTCGTTCTCTGGCAGTTGACAAATTGGAAATCGCGGTCGGTCGAACGACAAAACCGATGAAGTTCAATGCTATTGACAAAAAACCTGTCTCTTTGATTTTTCTGATAATTGCACCACCGCAAGATCCAGGCAACCAATATCTGATTACCTTGGGCAAGATTGTGCAGATCGCAAAAGTAATGGCTAAGAAGAAACTGATCAGTAAACCGAACACACCAGATGAATTCATCACATTGATTAACCAGGTCGAAAAAGACCTCAAGAAAAGGAACTGATATGTCATCGGGAATAGTAGAAATGCATCTCAAGTTACTCTTCGACCTCGACAATTTGCTGAATGACATAGATGAACCGAAGTATAAGAAAATCGGTTTCAAAGTGGAACAAGAGGAAAAACAATCTCTGCTTAGAACGAGAAAAGCTCTGCTGAAAAAACTGCCACGCGACATGGCCGATGTATATGAGCGTTTGAAAGAACGGTATCAACGCGCGATTGCACCAGTTGACAACGGTTTCTGCTTTGGCTGTTTTCAAAAACTACCGACTGAACTATTGACACAAACCAAAGGGATGATCACCTGTCCCAATTGCGGAAGGATTTTATACTGGCGGAAAAAACAATAAACCAAAAACTTCCTCTATTATTAATAATATTCACAATCATTCTTATAAACATTGTTCATCTCGGTGATACAAGCCTAACAGACTGGGATGAAGGCGTCTTTGCCCTGCAAAGCCAATGGTTTGCAAGTCTTGGCGACCAGGGTAAACCATTCAACTTCCAGACCCCTCCCCTATACCAATTGCTTTTAGCAGGTTCATTCAAAATCTTCGGGTATAAGACATTCGTCTTACACCTCATTGCCTTGGTCGCTTCTTGCATCGGAGCATCTATCGTCTTCCATTTATCAAAGATGTTGTCTACTCAACAGGATGCTATTATCGCCACTATCCTCTTTGCCTCAACCGAGTTCTTTCTTTTTTTCTCAAGGTCTGGCTTGAGTGACGCAGTTTTTCTCTGTTTCTTTCTTGCATCTATTCTTTTCTTCTTCAGGTGTCTAAAACTGAACATGGAAAGTCAGTTTCTATATGCTGGGCTGTTTCTTATTCTTGCTTCATACACCAAGTACTCGGCATTCCCTCTTTTCATTTCATATTTTATTATTGGTTTACTACATAAGAAAAGCCTCAAAGCTAAATGGTTTTTTTATTCGCTTGTTCTGCCAGTACTCCTCATTTTACCATACTTCCTCTTGCTGATTAAATTCCTCCCTCTGCATGAGCTCAGCACACGTCACATTAGTTTCTTGGGCATCAATCACATAAAATTCCTCTTCTACATTTTAGTATTCGCACCAATACCATTCCTTTTTACTGTTCTATACATAATTTTCAATGTCAGGAACATCAAAAAATGGGATATCTACTTCATAATCTTATTAGCCATATTCATTTTTATTCTCGGCTTCTACTACCCATATTTCAGACTTGCATATCCGTTAATACCACTTTTCTCAATAATGGCTTATAGATTTGTCAAACAAACAAAACGATATAAACCCTACATTATCGCAGCCTCGGTTATGATATCCTTGATACTGAGTGCAAAAACAGTTATATATAAAAGTAATGTACCAGAAAAAATCGGGGATTTTGTTAACAATTATGTTAAACAAAATGATATAAAATATATTTATACAGTAGTACCACCAAATATTGATTTTTATATTGATGGATCAATCGCCATTCCTGAAGGACATCACTGGTTAACAATAGGCAATAGGTTCCCTGTATTCTTAAAGAATAGAAAGATTATCTATCGTGAAGAAAATGAATTACTGGAGGAAGAGAAAATACTTCTTGTACACGCAACAATCTTCGATACTATTAAACACGATAATTCATCGCTTTATGATCTCGGCATAAAGTTGGTAAGCATTGAATTTATTGATGCTCCGGTATATTATAAAGACATCTATAATCCAGAAAGAGCAATCAGACAAATCTATGAGGTTTATATCTTTGAAACTGAAAAGCTCAGTAAGGTGATTGATGATTTGTGGGCACTAGGTTTTAATCGTGAAGTACACATTAGATATCTAGATATACAATAATGAAATGAATAAGCACAGTGTGCTGTTACTATTATCCCTAATTATTTTTCTTGGTGTTACTCTTTCAGTTTTCAGGATTAACCGTTCTCTCTGGTTGGATGAGGCTTTCAGCGTATATGTCGCAGAACAAGGTGTTCATGGAATAATCAGTAGCGCTGCGAACGACAGCAGCCCGCCATTCTATTACATGATTCTATCAATTTGGATTAAATGCTTTGGAAATAGTGAAATCTCCATTAGGGCTCTCTCTACCGTGTTTTATTTACTTGGGATTATTGTAATCTACAAGTTAAGTGCTTCAATATTTGATAGTAGACTGAAAGGTTTGCTGTGTGCCTTCCTTCTTATGGTAAGCCCACTCGCAGTAGACCATGCGCAAAACGGCAGAATGTACGCTCTCTTGTGCCTCCTAACAATAGTCTCACTCTTTTTATTCTTGAAAATATTCTTGGGTAAGACAAATTCAATATGGCTCTTCACATTATATATAGTAATTAATACAATCGGAACGTTCACACACTACTATTTCTTTTTCGTCCTGTTTGCACAAGTGATTTCTGTTCTTACTTTGGCTGAGAAAAGAACAAGATGCCTACTCTCAATATTTATATCAATACTTCCCTTCCTGCTACTGTGGATGCCAATTCAAATAGAACAGATGCATTCGGGCGCCACATCTTGGATCACAAAACCGAATTTGTATGCTTTACGAGGTGCTATATTATATTTCTATGGTGGTCGACTTTCGCTAGTGATATATGCAATAGTTCTCGTATTAATAGTTTTCAAAATTGACAAAAGAATAGCATTTCGCAGTCTAACCGAAATTAAAGAATTTTTCTGCGAAAAACGATTGATCGTACTTCTGATATTTTTTCTGACATCACTTCTAACTCCATGGTTTATTTCGCAGCTACACCCGATCTTCCACGTAAGAAGAAGTGTGATCATTGCACTACCCCCTCTGGCTACAGTGACTGCGGTCTGTATAGCGAAATTTGTAAATAAACGATTCTTTGTTTTGATAACCACCGTTTTTATTATATTATCACAGCAAATTTGGATAAAAGATGTACTGAAACCAGAAAACTACAGTGATCGAACTACAGCCCAATATCTCAGTAATAAAATCAGAACGAGAGATGTGATGATATTCACTAGTCTCAGCCGTCTATCCATCGAATACTATATGAAGAAAATTGGTTGGCATGACTCGCCAATCATGATTTCATACCCTAATGAAATAACATCACACCCAGGGTGGAGGGATGTAAAAAGTATGCTAGATGCAAAGGACAGACTAGAACAAGAAGCTGACAGGTTAATAGATTCTATACGTGATCTACCAACATACAAAGATACTGTGGGAGTCTGGTTATTCTACGGCTTTGATACTAAGATTGGGAATATTATTAAGAACAAGTTGGAATCACAATTCACCTTTGAGAAACAACTTTATTTAAAGGGATCCTTTTTTACCTCAATACTTAAATACAATGCTGTACAGAACAATTGAACAAACTGTCCATCAGCTACCTTAACAATATTACTTTCTTAAGCAGAGACTGATCCAAAAACTCCAATTCAGCAAAATAAACACCGGCAGAAACTTTCCGACCACAGTTGTCATCGCCGAGCCATATTACTTGGTTAAATGGTTGTATGGTTAGATTATTAAATTCCTTAACAAGCCGACCAGCAACATCGAATATTTTCAACGATTGATTTTGTGCCTTGTATCCTCCGCCCGCTACATTCCATTTTATCTCTACTGCGTTTAAAAATGGGTTTGGATGGACGTACATGCCAAAACTTATGGACTTAGTGATGTTATCGTGAGCATCCAAGATGCTCAAATTCCCTGATCGATATGTACCAGTGTTATAGGAATCATACCGAAATTTTGGCCACTCAACCGCCGCTGTCTCAAGGTCAAAAACTGAAAAGGTGTAGTCATTTCCACCAGTCATTAATTCTAATCGACCATCAAGATCAATATCGAACATTGCGGCCGATGACTCGATACGATTGCCAAACTGAATAGGAAAACCAGATGCCTGTGCACCATTCTTCTTATAGGCGTAGACGTTCCAGTCAACCGACCCGAGTACCACCTCAAAATCATTGTTGCCATCGACATCTCCAACTACTGGTAATTTTGCATCATGAGTAATATCAGGAAAACCAACCAGGGTATTACCCAAGGAATCCAAGACCGTAAAACCTGATTTATAAGAGCATATTATTTCAGGTCTATCATCTCCTGTTATATCAGCGATGATCGGACTCCCTTCAATATCAGCAACATCACCTATCGGATTAAACCATTTAATTGAACCATCCACGTCTACCAGGTAAACACCTTCTGTATTATCAGCATAAAAACAGATCTCAAGACGCTCGTCACCCAATACATCGCCGAGTACCACAGAGTAAGGTAGACCACCGGACTGTATGTAGATAGGAAACGGCGCAAGATAATTACCATACCGATCCCAGACAAATAATGAATCCGAACCACTGCCACCACAACATACAATTTCCATATCACCATCACGGTTTATGTCGCCGATAGCCAGTGTACCAAAAGCAATGCCAGGCATATTCTTCAACAATCCATCTGGTGAATATACACCAGTGCCATCATGATGAAAAGCATAAATGTCAGAATACAGGGTCCAGATGAATATTTCCAGAGAATCGTCCTCATCAATATCAGTAAGGACAGGCGAGCCAATTATCCTGCCAGAGACCGATTTTGGCCAACCTGGCAAACACACACCTTGATTATTAATTAAATAAAGATTGTCAGTAGCACGTCGTACTCCAAAGACGATTTCGTATAGACCGTCGGCATTGACATCGCCCAGGGCCGGTGATGTCCAAACCTCAGCTGGGTGAATGTCGAAAAGTACTCCATCACCTATGACCGGTGTGCCATCATAGTGCCAGGCATAAACATAGCCTTCCTTACCACAAACCACGATCTCTAAACCAGGATAAAAAGGATCGATATCCGCGAAGTTGGGTGATGAAAACAAAAAGTCGTATACTCTTTGCGGCCAGCCCTGAGCAAGCAAAGGGTTTGCCTTACCGCATACAGTATCTGAAGGTATACTGATATTCATCGACGAATCATACGCCACCACATAATAATAATAACTGATACCCGGCTGCACTGTATAATCCTGGTAATAACTCACCACACCCAAATAACTACTCAATAAACTATAAGGACCACCCATGGATAAACCACGGTATACTCGATAACCAGATGCACTTTCATCGGGCAACCACTCTAATGAA
>JAUWGT010000060.1 GCA_030606265.1 Candidatus Stahliibacteriota bacterium
TCCAACCCATTGAGGTACAAATGTTACTGTCTCAATCTCGCAAGATACCAGGGTGATACTATTGGTTGAGGTATACACAGTACTGCCAAGAGAATCAATAATATCAAAAGTGATACCAAAGGTCTCGGCATTAAGTCCACAGTTGCCAAAAATGGCTGTTGGATGCGCGGTATATCCAGGATGATATCGATCTGGCGGGTCAAGGATTGCCACGGTAGTTACATCATGCGTATCTGCTGCTGCTACGTATAGACGCATCATCCAGTCAGTTGCTGTCCATTGATCCCAAGTAAGATAAGGGTCATTACACCAATATGAGTTGCTATCAGGTGCTGACGAATCTGCGCCAATACCCACCAAATGGCCTGGAAACCAGTGAATCACAGCCCAGATATCACTTGAGTCAAACAACGCTCCACGAAAGCCCACACTCCCCCATCCTGGACTTCCACCATAAACACTGTCAACCTTACTGATAGGATGAAAAACATCGGGGTAACCACCAGCATCAGGACAAACGGAGAACGACTGAAACACAATATTACCGTAACTGGAGTAAAAACGACCGCCAATAAGTTTCATAGGCGGTGAACACGGAAGTCCAAACCGAACAGCCATTCGGTCGTGCTGACCAGGGAAGCCTTGAACAAGATAGTAAGCTTCAGCAGAACCATCATCCCAATAGAGTTCAGTGGTGTCGCCACGAAACGCGAATTCTGGAATATTACGTATTGTCCACTCGTGGGGACTATTCTCATTTACATCTCGCCTGACCATAGATGCACCGGGGAACTTAATTACGGAATCAGAATAAGTGTTTATCGGAATGATTTGTTCAGCCCACAGACCTGTAAATAAACCACATATTAACGAAAACATCACAAAAACATACAAACAATTCTTCATAATAACCTCCTATAATGCTGTATTAACATACTTTTTCATATTACTATCCTTATAAATTCTTGGGATAAGGTAATAATTGTTAACAACGCCCCCGATTTTTTTAATGTTTCAGCCATACCAACCGAGTTTTTGCATGAAACCCTTGTTTCTGAGAAGCCTTTACAAAATATACACCAGATGAAAGTCCATTGGGCTTCCACACAAAAGAGAAATTCTCGGACCTGGGATGATGAACAAAATCTACAATTTTTCTTCCTGTAATGTCGTAGAATCTAAGACTCAACGGAGAAACATAAGGGAGATTCCCCTCAAATTCTATTCCTGACGATACTATGTATGTCCTGAAAAAAGAAGGCTGGCTGTAACGAGAAGTCTCTAACTCTATTATTCCTGAGTTGCCGCTTGGATTTCGTTTGTAGTAAATCTCCCGGTTTCCATCCCGCGAATCTGACCAAATAACATGCACGATTGTGTCTGAGACAGCAACAAAAGGCTGCAAAGAGTAACTCGGGTCATTAGTGAGGCGTGTATCAGGAGACCAAATAATCCCTCCATTTATAGAACATTTGTAGTAGATTTCATTATTCCCAGCTGGTCCATTGCGGTCGTCATGGAAAACTATATGAACAAGTGAGTCCGAGACAGAAATAGATGGTCTGGATTGCCAATACGAGCTATTGGTGAGGCGTATATCTGGTCCCCAGGTCGCACCTCCATCTGTTGAACGCTTGTAATAAATTTCGTAGGTTCCATCCCGTGTTTCTTCCCAAGTTACATGCACATTTAACCCTGAAACAGCTATGCAAGAATGAAAGGAATGATGCGGGTCATCTGTAAGGCGTATATCCGATCCCCATGTCGTACCTCCATTTGTTGAACGCTTATAGTAAATCTCCGGGTATGAATTACGCCAGTCAGTCCAGACCACGTGCACATCTGAACCAGAGGCGGCAACTGACGGATAACCGGAATTACTGGTATCAGCGGTAAGACGTGTGTCTGGTCCCCAGGTCGTACCTCCATCTGGAGAATGTTTGTAGTAAATCTCAAAATTTGGGAACCCATCCCGAGAATCCCGCCAGACTACGTGCACATCTGTGCCTAATATACAAAGAGAAGGTTGTTCTGAGCGATTTGGGTCATTGCTGAGGTTTGTGTCAGGTTGCCAGGTTGACCCGCCATCTTGAGACCGCTTGAAGTAAATCTCACCCTCTGTCCCGTCACGATAATCAAGCCAAACCGCATAGACATTTGTACCTGAGACCGCAACTGACGGGTTCATTGAATACGCTGGGTCATTGCTGAGGTTTATGTCAGTTCCCCAGGTCGTCCCGCCATCTTGAGAACGCTTGTAGTAAATCTCATAGTTTCCATCACGTTTTTCACGCCAGACCACATGCACATCCTCTCCGGAACCAGCTGCTACACACCAGCCCTGATTGTAGTAGGCAGTTGCAGAAAGGCTGTCATTGAAAGTGAGCCTCACATCCGGCTCCCATTGCCCAAAGAGAGAAGAAAGGGGTAAGATGAGAAACGAGAGAAAGAGCGTGAGGCCTCCTTCGGCAACCCGCAGAATAGTAATACTTCTGCGCCGTGCTTTTTCTAAACCTACAAAAAGACTTAAGACTAATTTCATAACCAGCATAAAACCTCCTTTTTTGTCACCACTACATTATACTTGTCCTTATGTCTTGTTCATTGATCAAAATGCTCGAGAAAGCCTTATTTGACAATGATTTAAAAGACTTGTCTCTATTCCTTGACAATTTGGTCATTTTCGTCTAAAATGTTTCCATGTCATTTAACAAAGCTTCGTGCATCTCCTTTGAAGAAAAAGTTAAGGCGGTTGAAAAATATCTCCGAACCAAACAACCTCTGAGAAAGATAGCAAATGCACTTGGTGTTTCTCATCCAACTCTTTGGTTCTGGGTAAAACAATACAAAAAAGGAGGCAAAGATAATCTTAGAAAGAGGAATTTATCTAAAAAGAAATTATCAAAGGAGATTGAGAAAAAAGTAATGTTGTTAAAAGAACACGACCCCTCTCTTAGTATAAGAAAAGCCAAGCGATTAATGAACAATGATGGTATACAGATATCGAATAAAGGAATCTGGGGAATATGGAAGAGATATGGCTTTGTCGGCAGAGGAAAACAGTTGAACCACCATCCACCCGGTCTATTTATTCATTCGACGCCAGAAATAGATTGCGCGATAGAGATGGCGAAGGAGTTTGTGGCAAAAGAAGATTATAGAGGTGCGGTGAAAATACTCAATAACATTCCTTGCTTACCTGAATGTCAATTACTTCTAAGAATACCAAAAAAATTCCTTTCATTGCGAAGAAAGCTTGAGTGTCTCTACCTCGAGCACGAACAAATAACGCCCCAACAATTTTCGAGAAAAGCAAGGCTGTTTGGAAAATCTTTGGAAAAGAAAGGCTATATTTATTCTTCAGTTATTGCCGACTTTTTTGAATTAGATGCATTGGGCTGGCTTGAAAGATCAGAGGAAAAGATAGAGGTTTTTGATCGCCTTGAAAGGAAGATGCAGGGAATTAAAGATAGTGCTCTCTGGTTTTTTTTCTACTTCGAGCAAATATCGAATTATGCTCATCTTCTTCGAGTAAACGAGTTATTGAAAGTTACACAGAAATGCCGCAGACTCATCTACCGCCTTCCTTATTCACCCTATTGGGAATATTTTGGAAGTATTTTGACCTATGTGGGTAAATACAAAGACGCGTGTTCTTTCTACAAACGAGCTTCTGAACGAGAAAAAAACAAGGTTATAGTTGAGCGGCTTATTCTGAAACTGGCAATTTCTGGATATGGTATGGCTGGAGAATATCCAGAATGCAAAAAAATGCTTTCTAAAGCAAGAGCAACAAAAAATAGAGTACATCTTGCTGCCATTAATAGTCTCGCCAATGCACACCTGTCTTTTGGTCAAGGTAATCTAACCGAAGCATCAAAATTCTTTCTTGAACCCTTAAAAACAGTTTCTAGAGTTAAACCACTTAACAATATCTATGCTGCATCAATAGGGTTAGCTTCTGTGGCGATGGCAATGAATAACAAGTCAGAAGCGAAAATATATTTGAAGAAATACCTTCCTTTGATGAAAAAATATAAACACGTACGAGAGGAATTGACACTGGGATGTCTGTTGGGTTCAGTGGAGTATATTTCTGATGAACGTCTACAGATACCACCATTATATCTTCTAAATCGTCTTTTGCAGGCTAATCGAACAATGAGGGTAGGTGATTATCGCAAAGCATTCAATTTTGCACAGAGGAAAGGACTGTTAGGGCTTTTTCACCGCTGGATTGTATTTTTACCAGAGCTGGTGTTGCACATTCTCGAAAAAGGCAAGAACACCGGTCTTCCTATAGCTATCTTGAACTTACCGGTTTTTAATCAAAAAATACCAGTGTATCATATAAAATTCTTGGGGAATTTCGTTGCTACAAAAAATCAAGACTATTTGAAGGCGCGATTGAGTCCAAAGGAAAAGGCATTATTGATTCAAATTGCGCTAAGCGCGGGAGAATCCAACAAGACTATTCTTGTAAAAAGCCTCTTCAAAAATTTCTGGTCAAAAAGCGCAAATCCATCGAGTCTTTTTTCTCATCTTCTTGTAAAATTAAGGAAGAAACTTAGGTTGCCGGGTTATCTTCTTGTGATTTCGTCGAGGTACGAGGAACCCAGATTAGTCAATCGTGGTGTTTACCTCACAACCGATTACAATGATATTGGAATTGCGTTTGTACAAGCAAAGGCGCTTGAGCGGGCTGGCGAGTGGGGTTTTGCTAAAAAAGAGTATTTGCGGGCATTCAAATTATTCCGCGGTGAGCCCTTCTGTAAGATGTATGATCCGTGGTCAGAGCACATGCGGAGGGTGATCTTGAATAAACTAGAGACCGAGGCGTTTCACTTTGCCAAGAGTTGTCTGGAACATGATAATGAGATCCGCCAAAAAAAGAGGCGGACGCCATCCGCCAAGTGTCGTGGCGGAAACATGGCGGATGCAAAAAAAGTACTTGAGAAGGTTGTTAAAATAGTTCCGCAGTCAGAAGAGTCTGCCAAAATATTGCAGACTCTTTGATGTGATCCATTCTGTTCTTCAATGTTCCGACTTACCAAGGTTGGTTTCAATAGAGTAACTTTTCGAGAAAATGAAGATTTAATTCACTTAATCTTCACAAACTTGAAGCGTTTAACACTGAAGACTTCAGCAAAGTAGATTCCAGATGCAAGATTGCGACAATCGAATCTTCCGTTCAGGGTGGAACCAATTCGACGTCCATATATATCGAATATCGTAATTTTTCTATTTTCACTATTCTCAATCTGCAAATAATCCTTCACAAAACTTGTTTTCAGACAGCAGAATTCAGGATTGTACGTGTTGTTTTCTTTCACACCTATTATGAAATCGAGGTTACCATAAATGTCATGATTTTGTTCCCAAGTAACAAGATAGCGTTCTATCCCTGATGCTACATCAGGAACCTGTTGACCAACGGGCTGGGAAGAAAGCAGAAAGGCTGATCCACCTGGTGTGCCCGAAGTATCATATATTCTTGTCCATATATTATTATCATCAGGTGAAGACCAGGTGATTATGTAGTTGGTGCCATCAAAACTTATGCCGGGTTTGTAGTACGACATATAGCTAGTTGCCGTACTGATTAAGATTGTGTCGCCGACCAGGGTACCAGTAATTGATACGAACTGTCCACTAATTGCGTAGTTAGATCCGGTATATCCTAACCATATAATGAAGTAATTTACACCATCAAATGCGATATTCGGGGCGTAAGCGGATCCTGAAGCAATTCTTACAGTATCATCTTGTGGTACACCATTTGTATCTGTAAAACGACCGGTAAGCCCATTTGAATGATCCCAGACTACAAGAAAACGCGAACCGTCGAATTCAATCGTAGGTGAAAGAGCTACAGAATAAGGACTCAGGGGAATCCCTGCAGGGTCTAATACAACCCCGGCAGTGGTTATACGTGCCCCATAAACTATATAATTACCCGGTCCATCCCTACTGTCTCGCCAGATAGTAAAATAGTTTCCACCACCAAATGCGATAGCCGGACCTGATTGAATACCAGGGTAGGCATTTATACAGATTGTATTGATTGAATCACAACCTGGAGTGACACGCACTCCATAAATATTTCCGGAAGTTCAACAGCTATCCCGAAATACCACAAGAAAATTGGTGCCATCATAGGCTACTGCTGGTCTGTAACCGGCTTGCCTTGTAAATAACAACTTACCGTCAGGATCAAGGACTGTACCAGATTCTGTAATACGAGCGCCACATACTTTACCGAGATCATATTCGATCCAGAATACGTAGTATTGTCCATTAGCGTATATAGCTGTTGGGTTGTTTTGATTATACGATGTAGTGCATATTGGAAAATCAGCCTGGATTAGATTAAGACTCAATGCTAAGTGTACTACAACGAGAGTTAGTATCATAATATCTCCTTTCTCTTTATGGTAAGAAAATCACCTTCTGGGGCTGGTTTAATTCTTCGGATTTCAAGAAATAAATACCGGTGTTTACTTTTTCTCCTTTAGTATCTGTGCCATCCCAGGAGACAACAGTAGGCACTAAGGAGTAAGCAGTAGGCAGTATAAATTCCTTCACCATTCTGCCAGTCACATCGTAGATTCTTAGCTCTATGCCCTCTGCTCTTCCTGTCCCGTAGGATGATTGTGTTATCCTATCGGGATGCACTTTACTAAAGCTGATTTTTGTCAGCTTTGAAAACGGATTTGGGTAGATCTTTAAGTTCGCCAAAAGGGGATTTGCAATCTGATCTTCTGCAATAACGACCGGTTCTGGTTCTGTTTTTATGAGCCAAACATCTTGACTTCCAGCAGTCCCGAATGAATAAGTACCACCTGCAATGATATAGCCGGTATCAACGGTTTGTTGAACTGACCAAGCGCGTTCATTGTCTGTTCCGCCATAGGTTTTTGTCCACAGACTATCACCAAGTGAATCGGTTCTTACTACATAAACATCGTAGCCACCAGCACCAAAGGAAGTTGTATATCCAGCAATGATGTAGCCGCCATCTGAGGTCTGTTGAACCGATTTTGCAGCCTCATTACTCGCACCGCCATAGGTTTTTGTCCAGAGGACATTGCCAAGGGCATCTGTTTTTACCAGATAAAAATCTTTACTACCAGCGCCAGAGGAAGTTGTATATCCGGCAACAATGTATCCATTATCAGCGGTTTGTTGAACTGACCAGCCCTGCTCGTCGTCTACCCCGCCATAAGTTTTGGCCCAAAGGCTATCACCAAGAGAATCGGTTTTTATAAGATAGATGTCATAATAACCAGCACCGAAGGACCTTGTTTCTCCTGCTACAATATATCCTTTATCACTCGTTTCTCGGATCGCATAACCCGCATCATCGTAAGCGCCGCCATATTTTTTTGTCCAAAGTGTATCACCATTTCCATCGGTTTTTATAAGACAAACATCACCGATAAGGCCACTAGATTTTCCCCCAATGATATATCCATTATCAGAGGTCTGTTGAACTGAATAACCTGATGAGAATCCATGAAGCTTTGTCCAAAGAGTATCGCCATCTGCATCCGTCTTTATGAGATAAATGCTCCAATCACCGAATGAATTTGATGATCCAACAAGAATATATCCATTATCAGAGGTTTGCTGAATTTCCCAGCCGAGCTCATTGTTGGTGCCACCATAGGTCTTTGCCCAGATGGTTTCACCATTGGCATCTGTTCTTACAAGATAGACATCATACTCACCTGTGCCAAATGAATATGTCCGTCCAGCAATAATGAAACCTCCATCTGCAGTTTGGCAGGTTGAGAACCCCTCATCGTCGGAGACTCCGCCATAGGTCTTTGTCCATAATGTATCCGGAGCTTGAGCAAAAAGGTTTGTTACGTTAAGAATGAACATTATCATTCCAACAAGACAAATAACCCTTAAGTCTTTCATAAAGTCTTTCATACTGCCTCCTTTTCTAGTTATTGTATCTCCAAATATGTATTTTCCTACAGTTGACTTTCGCTATAACCCATGAATTTTAGTGGGTTTTTGTGCATCAATTTTTCTGCTTGACTAAATGTCCGATTTTGTATATTATTTGCACATGAAATTGCAATCTGCGTCGGACGTTCGTTTTAGGATACGGGTTCAGGCGGCAAAAAGATATCTTGAATCAGGTTCACTGGAGGAGGTAGCGTTTTCCTTCAGTATTCATCCAATCACTTTACGAAGATGGATAAAACGGTATCACGATGGAGGAGAAGAGAACTTGAAAAGAAAAAAACCTTACATAAGGCATTCTAAAAGATTCACACCTTTGGTTGAAAAAAAGATTGTTTTACTAAAGGAAAAAGACCCTTCTATTACCACATTCAAAGCTCAAAGCATTTTGTTAAATAATGGGATCAAAGCATCTATACGAGGAATTTGGGGAGTGTGGAAGAGATATAATCTGGTAGGTTTCTACAGTAGTATTTCTCAACCGGGAGCTGATATCAAGATAAGTCAAGAGATCGAAGATAGTTCAAAAAAAGCAGACCAGGCATTAAATGAAGGTGAGGTGAAGAAAGCAGCACGAATACTGAATGCCCTGCCGTCCTGTAGAGGCAAAGATATTCTGAAGAAGATTCCCGATAGGTTGCTTTCGCTTTCAAGACAAGTCGACAAGCTTCCTTTGGTCTTTGGACGAGAACCACTTGAGAAAACTGTTCGGAAAGCCAGGGTTCTTCGTCAAAGAGCAGAAAAAAAGAACCTACTCTATACCGCAGTGCGAGCAGGTATTGCTGAACTGTTTGGAGCCGCTTGGAGGGTAAAACCTGACGAGTTAATCATCTTGATACATAGATTGCAAGACAGATTGAACAGGAAGAATCGTGGTCGAAATAGCACTGATCCTATTGTACAGTTTAACCTTCTGTTTTTGGAAGCAATGGCATTTGCCGATATTGGTAGAACTAAAGAAGCCATTTCTTGTATCACGAAGTGTGAAATTTTGTGCCGCCGCCATTTCTTGTATTCTGATTTTTACCATAAGGTAGCCTCGCTCTACTCAATCATCGGTTTCCGTAGGAAATCGCAGGTATGGCTAAAAAAAGGACTGCACTACTCTCACAACCCAGACAAAGGTATTTTTTACTTATATCTTGCCTCTGATTACGCTAATGCTGGACAATACGAATCGGCGAGAAGGACTTTGAAAAAAGTACCCATAGAACAACCCCAATATCGTGCACTCGCCGCAATTGTGCAATCACGTTGCGCCCTTGGAAAAGGCAAGATACACGATGCCGCTGTATTTGCCAACAAAGCGCTGTTTGAATCAAAAAAAGAGGGAGTTTATATCTACTTCTCTGACTCATCTTTTGTTCTTGCATGCTGTTCATGTGCACTTGGCGAAAGGACAAAAGCAGAGACGCTCCTCAAAAGAGTGGTGGTTGTTCTTGATAAATTCGGAATGAAACGCGTTCTTTCTCTTTTTCAAATCCATTTAGGAAAAAATACGTTTTCTGAAACTCCTGTTTTAAACCGTTCTTTTAAACTGACCCTTTGCTTGAACAAGGCATCAAAATCAGTAGAGATAGAAGATTATAGAAAGGCATTCAATTACGCGAAATCTCAGCAGATTATGGGTTTGTTTCATCGTCTGGTTCTTTTTTTCCCTGAGCCGGTGAATAGACTCATCGCAAGAGGAAAACCCACTGGCCTACCCAAGGTATTATTAAACCTGCCAGTCTTTCAGAAAAACATCCCGGTTTATCATTTGATGTTTTTGGGGCCGGTGCGTGTTTATCGAAATGGTATTCGACTACGAAATGATCCTACACCGATATATGCAAGTTTTATTATTCACCTTGGCTTTAAAAAAAGGATCGAATTAAACTCGCTATATAGAAATTTCTGGCAGCATACCAAGGATCCCAGAGGTTCGCTTTCCCATCTCTTATATGGTGTCAGAAAATATCTCAGGTTGCTTCCAGGTACGCTTTTCATAAAACAGGGTTTTCTCCATTTCAAAGGGTATATTACGACTGATTATCAGTTCTACGAAGAAACTATGATTCGGGCAAAGACTTTGGAGCGGGCTGGCGAGTGGGTTTTTGCGAAAAAAGAATATCTACGGGCATTCAAGTTATTCCGCGGTGAACCCTTCCGTAAACTGTACGACCCCTGGTCCGAGCACATGCGGAGGGTGATTTTGAATGAATTGGAAGGCGAGACGATGCATTTTGCCAAGAGTTGTTTAGAACATGATAATGAAATCCGCCAAAAAAAGCGGCGGACGCCATCCGCCAAGTGTCGTGGCGGAAACATGGCGGATGCGAAGAGAGTACTTGAGAAGGTTGCTAAAATAATACCGAATTCCGAAGAGATAAGAAGGATGGTTAAATGATGGCTCTAGAGGAGCGGTGATGGTCCACGCACTTTCATAAAGTGCCGGACGGTTATGATTCATTATCATGAACGGTTATGGCACCTTGTGCGGTTGTTTACCATTTAAATCGTTTTGGTCGTTGTTTTCTTACGAATACGAAGTATCCCGTCTGAAGGACGAGGATCCACGAGAATCGGGACGAGTACGGCTTTTCTATTTCAATAATATTACTTTTTCAGTATATGTTTGCCCTGATGTCATCAACCGTACAAAGTAAACACCTGCAGGAACTTTACGGCCTCTGTCATCTTTTGTATCCCAGGTTATTTGGTCCAATAGTCTTATAGTCGAATAGTCGTATTGTCTAACCAGTCTCCCCGCGGCGTTGAATATTTTCAACTCCGCACGCTCTGCACTCTGCCCTATGCTGAATCTAATATCTATTTTGTCTCGGGAAGGATTAGGACTGATATTACAAAATGCATTTGCCACGGGCAATTGCGTTGTCTTTTTCTGTTCTTCAATGCCAACTGTTGCCATTACCAAAACTACAGGAACTCTCTCGGGATTTGCATTGGTTGCATTTGACCAGATGAGCAATGTATCATAATAATATTGTTCCCAGGTAAGTCCCTGACCTGTGGTGTCAACAGTTACCCATACCCTTTGAGAATCATCAACTGGTACTGAAAATTCACTTGGTGAAGCAGAAATAATCCAAGGGCTATTCTGCGCTTTGGTAATGTCAGTGACCAGCAAGTTACTGGTTGTAGTTGACTGATTGATTACCCATAGTTGTGCCCATTTTGCACCTTCAGAAATGGCATTTACTGCACCCAAAGCGTCTATTCTGCCTGCTCCTGAAAGGCTATCCCTGCCTGCGATTTCAATGTCTATTGCAGCAGTCTGAATAAGGCTGTCAATCTGTCGTGGGGTTAATGATGGTTGTTTTGAAAGCATCAAGGCGACTGTTCCTGCAACATGGGGTTGTGCAATAGAGGTGCCACTTGTTCCAGGATTATAACCACCACCTAAAGTCAATGTTTTACAGGAAACACCTGGCGCTGCAACATCAGGTTTCATTAATCCGGGCGGATATGGATAATCATTATAAGGGGGTTTATTCCATGCAGTTGGTCCATAAGCAGACCAAGATGCGATATCATCCAGGCTATCACTCGCACCAACTGCAATGATAGCACCATTACCGCCATTTGGTGCATACCATGGTCCTGGGCAGCATGATGGTGCAATAATATCTTGAGGGATTGGGTAATGAGAGGAAAAATTGCCCGCGGCGCAGCACCAGACAATGCCTGCCGCATAAACCACATCTGACATATTCCGACACAACTCTTTGGTGAGAGAATCAGGATCCCGCCAGCCGACTGAGCAACTGAGCAAATCTGCATCATTTTCTAAAGCAAAATCGACTGCGCGTATCCATGTCGACACATTGCCCGGATAAATTTGTATTGCCATTATCTGGGCATCAGGCGCAACACCGGTATTTGAACCGTTAGTACCATCACCAGCAAGAATCCCGGCAGTTGCAGTACCATGTCCATTAGTATCCATTGGGTCATTATCATTATGTGAAAAATCATAGCCATGATTCGGATAGCCAATACCACTCCCATCCCACATATGGTCTGCTAAATCAGGGTGATCATACTTCACACCGGAATCCATATGTCCAACAACAATACCGGAACCAGTATAGCCAAGCGCCCAGACATCATCAGCATTGATTTTAGCGATACCCCAGGTAATTTCCCTTCCATTATCAGGGATGAATTCTATTGTTTTGTAATTGGATTCCTCAACTCTGTCTTCATCAGCAAGTGTTAGTGGTTGTGAATACCCAATTTGATAGACATCACTTCTCCGGGCTAGTTCACTGATTACATCAGGCTTTACCCTTAGACCTATTGCATTTGTACTCCATGACGACACAATATCTATTACCTTACCTTCACTTTCCATGTTTTTCAAATACGTAAGTATGTCTTTTTGAGTTTCCAATGCGAGTAGTTTACATTCACTGATGACAAACTGCCTTCTTTCTGATTTAGTCATCTGTTCTGCTCGACTAATGAAATATCCAGAGTTTATTTGTTTGGCGAGCATAAGAAATACAGGGATAAATTCATCAGGTGTTGATTCAGTAATGATTGTGGATAGTTTCTTACCGATTTTATTTCCTGTTTGTTTTATGATGTGTTTTTCTGAAGAGAAAGCCAAAAGAGAAGAGTAGTTATAGTTAAAGCTGAGTATTGCAGGATGATGAGCAATATCTGTTTGACCCAAATAACCAGGTGGTACTGCAATAATCAGCCTGAAGTACCATTCCCTATTGTATGGCGGAACCCCCTCACAATACAGAACTCCGCTTCCCCCGTTAACGTGATAATTCCAGGAGCGTCCGGTTGCAGGAATGCCATCTTCGTATCCAATGTGATATTCATCTGGCCCATCTGACCATTTAGCTATTACCCATAAATCACCAGGTTGAGTAACCTCGACTTCTCCAAAATCAGCTGTTGCCCAAGTCATCGCCGATGTTGAGATATTATAAGCAATAGCAAGAATAGTGGTTGTGTCGGGTAACCCTGTTCCATCATCAGGACAGACACACACATATTCAAGTGGCGCATCTCCCTCAATCAGAAATATCTGTGCCCTTTGAATGTAGAATGACGGTGATACTGGAGGGGTCATTCTCACAAGGAACTTCCTATTGGTTACCGAATTACTCATACCCATACCCAGATCTGTATAATCACGGCAATAGGTAATAATAATTTCCCTGGTGCATAAACCCTGCATGGATATAGTATCATTGGTAAAATCATCATCACCAATAAGAGATGTATATGCCCTGTATGTATAGGTTCCTTCATTGATTCCAACCCATTGAGGTACAAATGTTACTGTCTCAATCTCGCAAGATACCAGGGTGATACTATTGGTTGAGGTATACACAGTACTGCCAAGAGAATCAATGATATCAAAAGTGACACCAAAGGTCTCGGTATTAAGTCCACAGTTGCCAAAAATGGCTGTTGGAGCTGCGGTATATCCAGGATGATATCGATCTGGCGGGTCAAGGATTGCCACGGTAGTTACATCATGCGTATCTGCTGCTGCTACATATAGACGCATCATCCAATCAGTTGCTGTCCATTGATTCCAAGTGAGATAAGGGTCATTACACCAATATGAGTTACTATCAGGTGCTGATGAATCTGCACCAATACCCACTATATGACCTGGAAACCAGTGAATCACAGCCCAGATATCACTTGAGTCAAATACCGCTCCGCGAAAATTCACATTTCCCCATCCTGGATTTCCACCATAAACACTGTCAACCATACTGATAGGATGGAAAACATCGGGCTGGGCACCAGCATCAGGACAAACGGAGAACGACTGAAACACAATATTACCGTAACTGGAGTAAAAACGACCGCCAATAAGTTTCATAGGCGGTGAACACGGAAGTCCAAACCGAACAGCCATT
>JAUWGT010000184.1 GCA_030606265.1 Candidatus Stahliibacteriota bacterium
TCTAATATTCGCAGCTTTTTTATTTTCTTGGGTGACAATTCTTGTAGTAATTTTCCAACTGTATTCTTCACGATATAATCAACAATATATTCTGGTGTATAATATACACCACCTGCTTTTCTTACATCAGGTTTTAGTTCATATTTTACCTGGTGGTCAGTTAATCTAATCGTATAACCAAGATACTGTTCATACATATTACCCAGTACTTCTAACGGAATAACGTCAAATTGATAGGGGTTATACGTATCCAGGATAATATCTTTCATTACCTTAAAATTGATTGCTAAATTTATTTCCCAATCCTGGGGTCTGAAAAGGTCACTGTCAAAGATAATGTTATAGTGTTTAAATTCCTCTCCGAGGAAAACCATTGTATTTGTGCCTACGGTTTCAGTTCTTTCCTCAAATAAGTCTTTTAAAGAACGTCTGTGAATAAGTTTTCGGTCTTCGCACGAACGCATAAACATAATGCGGTCTATAATCCTCTGGGTGATTTCTTTAAGATAATTAGCGCCCCGACTTTTTTCCTCTCCTACTTGTGGGGGATGGAACAAATTTGGATTGTTCTTGAAAATATCTTTTGCCAGTTTCTCACGCCAACCTTTGAGATCATCAAGGATTGCCTTGTCAACGGGCAACCTATCCTTAGGTTTTTTTAGGAGTAATTTGTCTAATTCACCATTAAGAACCGATTCTTTTGACAAAAGCCAGATTTTATCGAATTCAGTTAGATAATCATTCCAATCCAAATCAATCTTTAGCCCTTTTGAAGGATTTCTTGCATCGGGTTTAATTGTGACATCGAAGAGTTTTATACCTTCAAAATCAGTCAGTAAGACGAAAGGTACGCTTTTTCGATTGTAACCATAACCAACTGCTTGTTTAATGTGTTTATTGAGATCAGCCCTGGGTGGTTTGACTTCTATGAATAGCTTGGTTTGTCCTTGAATTTTGAGACCGTAATCAACTCTACCCCGGGAAATTCTCTCTTCAGGGCTTACTTCATCACGGTCAGAAACGTTCCATCCCAAGACATTTCTCAAGAAAGGTTGAATAAAACCCGTTTTGGTGGCTTCTTCATTATAGTCATTGATTCGACCAGCTAAGTTTTCCTTTTCGAATTTTTCTATTAACTTAGTCAGATTTTCTTTTGCATTATGTTTACTTAGTTTCATATTCTCCCTGAATAGATTTTATTTAGTGTTGCACGAAAGTCAAGGTATATTTCCGAGCCTGTTGAAGAAATACAGGCTCGATACGATATTAGTCTCGTACTCTTGTAATTACCAGACTACGAGATTGACAAGATAGACAATGAAGCTATAATGCACTATGTCTAGAAGAAAAATGCTGGAAACTCACTACCGGGCATCGCGTTTTTGTCGTGTGCTCGGTAATCCAACAGCATATCAGATTCTCAGACTACTTGAAGAATCCAAAAAGACGCCGACTGAACTTGCCAAGGATCTTGGTTTGTCTTTAAAAACAATTTCTGCAACTTTGCGTCACATGCGCCAGATCAATTTAGTTCGCTATACCACAGCAAGTAACAGAAAGATATATTTCCTTAAGGATCAAACTCTCGTAAAAATCCTGAAGAATATCGAAAGTTTTGTGGATACTATGAGGGGTACAAAATGGTAGTCTCGTACTCTCGTAATTACGAGAGCTGTGGTATGAAACACATGGTGGTAGATAGTATGATAAATAGCTGGTATGATTAATCGTATGATTAGTTATAATTTGAGTCATCGCAATATAAAGGAGATTGAGGAGGTGGAAGGGTATGATGGATATTTTTGAGGTAATGAAAAGGCGAAGGAGTGTGCGTAAGTTCGCGCCTCGAAAAATTGAGCGGGAAAAGACACTTCAGATTTTGGAGACGGCACGAATTGCACCGTCTTCGAGTAATCGTCAAGCATGGCATTTTATCGTCATTGATGACAAATCGATCATCGAGCAAATACCTAAGCAGGTCGCAATGGGCGACAAATTTATTATCAAATGGCTAAAAGATGCTCCGATGATCATTGCCGGGTGTTATACCAAGGCAATGATCCATTATATCACGCAACTCTTTGATCACGAGAATCATCTTGTCGATATTTCTATAGCCATGACCCATATCTGCTTGGCAGCTACGGCACTTGGCATTGGTTCTTGTTTTATCGGATGGTTTCATCACAAGAAGTTGAAAAAGTTGCTCGGTATACCCAACCGGTATAATATCGCCGTGCTCCTGGCATTGGGTTATCCAGCTGATGAGTCGACTGAACAAGCGATCGGAGGTATCGCCTCTAGAGGGCGCAAGAAACTCGAAGAAATTGTATCGTATAATAGATTCGGTGAGGAATTTTGAAGAATTGACCCTCACCCTTTCTGTGAATGAGAAATAACCCCTCACCTTATTCCTCTCCCCCAAGGGGAGAGGAAAAAAAGAAGTAACTTACTCGAAGAGTAAAGATTACCATAGAGTAATTTGTGTTCCGCGAAGCGAGAATCCCGATTCCTTAATACAAACAGCAAATGTCGAATCGGGATAATCTGTTCTTTATCACCACCTGTCGAAGATATTGAGTTCACTGAAACGCCCCGTAAGTTGTCAAACATACGGGGTAACCAAAGATTTCTGGATTTCACCCCCACCTTTATCGCTCGACTGTCTTCGACCCTGAGCTCAGACCGAAGGGAGCTCACGTCGAAGTCCTCCCCCTTCGAGGGGGAGGACTTTTGTGGGTTGTGCTCTTTCTTTAAGGGAGAGGTGTGGTTCAATACAATTCTAAATACTTATCGTGCTCCCACTTTGATACCTGGGTCGAATACTCGTCCCATTCCTTCATTTTAATATCATAGTAACGCTGGAACAAAACATCGCCAAGTGCACTCTTTGCCATTTTACCACGATGAAAATACTCGAGTGCTTCCCAAAGGGAGCGAGGCAGTAGGTCAATGCCTTTGGACTTGAGGACATTAGATTTAATTTTGTAGACATTTTCTTCAATGGGCTTTGGTGGTTTCAGATCACGCTGCAGGCCGTCAATCCCAGCTCTGAGTACAGAGGCAAATAGCAAATAGGGGTTTGCTGAGGGGTCACAGGACCGTAGTTCAATCCGTGTGCTGTCGTAGTTTTTCCGGCTTATGCGGGGTACCCGTATTAAAGCCGAACGGTTCATTCTGCCCCAACAAATGTACACGGGAGCCTCAAAGCCAGAAACAAGTCGTTTGTATGAATTCACAAGCGGCGATGTTATAGCGCATATTTCTTTGATATGCTTGAGCAGACCGGCCAGATAATTGTATGCAAGTTTGCTTAGACCATAGTTGTCTTTCGGATTGCTAAATATATTTTTTTTCTTTTTGTAGATGCTTTGATGTATATGCATACCATTTCCTGCAGCGCCGAATATCGGTTTCGGCATAAATGTCGCATGCAAATAATATTCTTCAGCCACTTTCTTGATTATCATGCGCGCGGTTAGGATATTATCTGCTAATTTAAGTGCATTAGTGTAAGGAAGATCAATCTCGTGTTGACCGCGGCCAACTTCATGATGACCGGCTTCAAATCCAATACCAAAATCCTGGAGCCGTTCGCACATCTTTTTTCTTATGCGCAGA
>JAUWGT010000128.1 GCA_030606265.1 Candidatus Stahliibacteriota bacterium
AAGTCTTCGTGCTCGTTCATTCCATTTCTTATCCTCATCACTCATCTTCGTTTCAAGAGGTGCGGTGGGTAATGGTCCGGTCGGCGAAGCAATAACAGGTTCAGTTGGCATCACAACATCAAGAGGCGCAGCTTGTTCAAGTCGTTCTTGAGGTGCAGGAAATTCTGGTTCAGTTGGCGCAACCTCGGGTTCTGGAGTTGGAACTTCAGGCGCTGGAGGTTCTGGAGTTGGAGCCTCGGGTTCTTGAGGCACTGAAGGTTCTTCAGGTTGTGTTGGTAGACTGGGAGTTGATTCAGCAGCAGGCACTTGATCGCTCGGCTCTACTGATGCTTCTGATGGCGAGGCAGGCTCGGGTGTAGTTGGTTCTGGCACAGGTACTTCTGTCTGAACAGGTCGAGATGCCGGAACTTCTTTCTGGATAAAAATAATGGTCTGACATTTGTGGCACTTAACCCTAATACCCGTGTCTGGTATTTTACCCTCATCTACATTATATTTTGCATGACAATTACTGCATTCAACGATCATTCTTTATCTCCTCAAATACTCTAGAGCACTGTTCTTTAAGTTCTTGAACAGTACCGTTATTATTGATAATGTATGTTGCCTGTTTGGACATTTCGGCTTCGTTTTGCTGTGAACGCAGAATCCTACAAAATAACTGCTTGTCCATACCGTTATTCACTGCTCGCTCTTCTTTTTTTTCATCCGATGAAGATACAAGGATCGAACAATCGATCTCTTTCAGTATTTCGGGCCAATCAAAAAGCAATGCAGCGTCAATAACGATCGTGCCAGATGTAAATTTGCTTATCTTCTCAAGGATTTTCTTCTTTAATAAAGGATGAGATAACCTGTTCAAAAAGGCAAGATCCCCATTATGTGAAAATACCATGTTCTGGATCTTTTTCCGATCAATATCTTGACCATCCATAATTACCTCGCCAAATCTGCCCTTCAATTGGTCTTTGATCTCCCTCAATACTTCCCATCCGATTTCATCAGCTGATAAATAGATTGCACCAAACTCCTCAAAGAACCTGCTGACGACGGTTTTCCCTGATCCGATATTACCCCCAACACCAATGATTACCTTTTCTCCATGGCGCATCCCAGATCAAGCTGCGTAACGCTTAAAACACAGAGTCGCATTATGTCCGCCAAAACCAAGCGAATTCGAGAGTGCGTAATCAACTACCGCCTTCCTCGATTCACCAATCACAATATCCAATCCATCTGCTTCATCAAGTGGATCCTCCAGGTTAATTGACTGGTGGATAACATTATCACGGATTGAAAACAATACGGCCATTGCTTCAATAGCTCCAGCTGCACCAAGAGTGTGACCGAGCATTGATTTGGTTGCGTTGATAATCAAGTCCTTAGCGTACGTGCCAAAGAGATCCTTTGTAGCAATTATCTCGAATTTATCGTTCAGTCCAGTAGAAGTACCATGCGTATTCAGGTAATCAATATCTTCTTTGACGCAACCGGCTTCCTCAATTGCCCTTTCCATAGATCGACGCGCACCTTCACCGTTTGGTGCTGGTGCGGTTATGTGATATCCATCGCCAGTAGCTCCAAAACCCACTATTTCACCGTAGATCTTGGCTCCTCTCTTCTTAGCAAACTCCAGGTCTTCAAGGATCAGAGTTGCCGCTCCTTCAGACATGACAAAACCATCACGTGCTTTGTCAAAAGGTCTTGATGCCTTTTGCGGCGCATCGTTACGACGAGACAGCGCCCGCATATTACTGAATCCCGCAAGCGCAAAAGGGGTCACTGGTGCTTCGGCACCACCAGCCACCATTACTTCAGCATCCCCGTATTTTATTGTACGAAAAGCAACACCAATAGCATGAGCACCTGAGGCACATGCCGATACTGTACTGTAGTTTGGACCTCCTAAACCATAGTGGATTGCCACATAGCCAGCAGTCATATCAGGAATCATCATCGGGATCAAAAATGGTGAAACCCTTGCAGGTCCCCCCTTCATGAACTTGGTGAACTCTCTTTCCCATGTGGATAAACCGCCAATCCCTGAGCCGATAATCACACCGATACGACCTCTATCATACTGTGTAAAATCAATTTCGGCATCTTCGACCGCTTCAATCGTCGCCCAGAGAGATAATTGAACACAACGGTCCAGTCGCTTCAAAGGCTTGGGTTCAACACGTATCTCGGGTTGGAAATCCGGAATTTCACCAGCTATTTTGACAGTATGTTTAGATGTATCAAAGGCTTTTATCAGATCAATGCCGCTCTTTCCAGCAAGAAGATTAACCCAGGTCTCTTTGGTATCATGACCAAGTGGGGTTATAGCACCAAGTCCGGTAATAACGACACGATTCATTGTGTTTTGGTTTTTCCTTCGAGATAAGACACTGCTTTACCAACCGTGTCCAGTTTCTGTGCTTCCTCTTCAGATATTTGAAGGTCGAATTTCTCTTCGAATGCCATGATCAACTCAACTGTATCGAGTGAATCAGCACCAAGATCCTCGATGAATTTAGCCTCTAGAGCTACCTTTTCTGGTGGAACGTGAAGTTGCTCCACAATTATATCTCGTACATCATCAAATAATGCCATCTATTCCTCCTTTGCAAAACTGAAATACCTTTGGAATCCATGGTTGATTCCAGATATCTACATAATTCATATGTATCACATTACCATACCGCCATCTAAGGAAAAAACCTGTCCTGTGATGAACGAAGATTGGTTTGATGATAAAAACAAAGCAAGATTGGCAACATCGTCAGTTTCTCCAAAACGACCCATGGGAATCATCTTCAGATATGCTTGTTTGAGTTCATCAGGTATAGTATCGGTCATCTTTGTATTGATGAAACCTGGTGCGATTGCATTAACTGTAACATTTCGGGCAGCAAGTTCTTTTGCTACGGATTTCGTAAATCCGATAACACCTGCTTTGCTTGCCGCGTAATTAGCCTGTCCTGCATTACCGATCAAACCAATAACTGAAGCGATATTAACGATCTTTCCATAGCGTTGTTTTATCATCGATCGGATTACTGCTTTGGTCACAAGAAATGTGCCGGTCAGGTTGATATTAATCACATTTTCCCAATCTTCTTTGGTCATTCTCAATACCAGCCTATCATTAGTGATCCCAGCATTGTTGACGAGGATATCAATTCTTGAAAATTGTTGCAGAATATGTTCAACTGTTTTTCTTACTTGTTCTTCAGAACCTATGTTCAATTCAAAGAAATGGACTTCGCCATTGATCTCCTGAGCTGTCTTGGTACCGGTCTGTGCATCAATATCACAGATGGCAACAACCGCCCCTTCTTGGGCGAATCGTTTAGCGATCCCAGCTCCAATACCACTTGCTCCACCTGTGATCAAAGCGATTTTTGAGTCTAAAACCATGCTAAATTGTATTCAGATTTGCATTATTGTCAAGATCAATGCAAAGTCCCGGTACTCGCAGAAACAAGACAGAGACTTTATCCGTTGTTATTTGCTTATTCTCCTCCAAGCGCCTTTTCCTGATACCCTTGCCATTTTTTCTCAAGATCCTTATCAGCTATCGTATCCATTATGTAATCACAGAATTCTCTACTGGTTGCCCCAGTTGAACGACCAGTCATTACCAGTTTCTTTTCAAACTGACCGCAGATGTCCAATGCCATCTCAAGTTGCCTGCCAAGTTCTGGATACCCGATATGATTAAGCAATAGCGCGCCGCCCTTTGTTACACTACTTGGATCAGCATACTTTGCGCGACCTTCTTTGACCATGCGTGGTGCACTTCCGTGGATTGCTTCAAACATGGCGTAGCGTTTACCAATATTCGCACTGCCGGCTGTACCAACGCCACCTTGAAACTCAGCCGCCTCATCAGTCAGGATATCGCCATACAGGTTTGGCAGAACCAGTACCTTGAACTGAGTCCGTCGTTTCAGGTCAACGAGTTTGGCAGTCATAATATCAATGAACCAGTCATCAGCATCTATATCGGAATATTCCTTGGCTATTTCATAAAAAGTCTTTAAGAATAAACCATCTGTGGTTTTAATAACATTTGCCTTGGTCACCGCAGTAACTCTATCGCGCTTGTTCTTTTTAGCATATTCAAAGGCAAGTCTGATAATCCGCTCACTACCTGGTTTGGTAGTAACCTTGAAATCCATGGTCAGGTCATCGGTTACTTCAACACCGAACGGGCCAAGTGCATAGGCACCTTCAGTATTCTCTCGGAAAAACATCCAATCAATACCTTGGTCCGGAACACGTACTGGTCTAACATTTGCAAAAAGATCGAGCTCTTTGCGGATCGCAACATTTGCACTCTCGATATTTGGCCAGGGGTCACCTTTTTTCGGTGTTGTAGTCGGCCCCTTCAGAGTCACATGGCACTTCTTTACCGCAGCCAACACGTCGTCGGGCACTGGCTTCATAACTTCGGAGCGCTTTTCAATTGTCAGTCCTTCAATAACACGAAACTCAATCTTTCCAGCCTTCACTTCATCGGCAAGGAGCTGTTCAAGTACCCTTTGGGCTTCAGCAGTAATATGAGGTCCAATACCATCGCCACCGATCGTGCCGATGATGATCGGTTTCAACTTGGAATAGTCAACCCAGTCTTTTTCTGCTTTAATATGCTCAATTCTCTTTAACTGATCCTCCATCAATTTTCCAAAATGCTCTTTTGCCTTCTCAATAGCATCCATCTAATAACCTCCTTTTTACACTAATTAACACTAATAAAATGATTTCACGAATATACACAAATCTACGTGTGATCATAGAACAACACGGCGACATTCTAATGGTGAATGTCTGAAATTAGCAATTATTGCGAGTTTCAGGTTAGTGCTTTCCAAATATCGTAAAACCTGTCTTATCATATCGTTAGTAATAGCAGCAACTCTTTTAATCTCCACAATAATTTTATTTTCTACAATGAAATCGACATAGAAGTTACCCAATCTCCTACCTTCAAATTCAACAGACACTTTTTTCTCACGTCTAAATGTAAAATCAGCTGATTTTAGTTTTATCTCTATTGCACGTTGATAATCTTTCTCTTGGTATTTGCTACCAAGCTTATTATGAACCTCAAACAGTATACCCATTATTCTTTAACTCAGCTCAGGGTGAATTAAATTGATATTCTTTCTCTTCGTGTGAATTCGCGATTTGTTCTCCATTCGTGTTTATTCGTGTTTTAATCTAACTTGAAATCCCCGTGTTTCTGAATATGCGCGACCAAACCGCCATCATTAAGTATGTTAAGCATAGCTTTAGGAAGAGATTGTACCTGGAGGTCAATATCCTTTGTCTTGTTTCTGATAATACCTGTAGAAAGATTCAACTCCAGTACATCACCTTGGTCTATCTTATCAGTATCACACTCCACAAGGGGAAGTCCAACATTTATTGCATTACGGTAAAATATGCGCGCAAATGATTTTGCCAATACCGCAGAAACACCAGCCAGCTTGATTATCGTAGGTGCGTGTTCGCGTGAGCTACCAAGTCCGAAATTATTGCCGGCTACGACAAAATCGTCTTTTGACATACTTGATGCAAACTGCGGATCAGCATCTTCAAGAACATGTTTTGCCAGTTCAGGGAGATTTGAGCGAAGATGGAAGTATCTTCCCGGACAGATCAAATCAGTGGAAATAGAATCTCCAAACTTCCATGCTTTGCCTTTTAAAATCATGATATTCTCCTCATTAAAACACAGATTTCACAGATAATCTAACTTTTCACCGTCTGCTTCATCCATTCGGTTGTTACTGACTTTGGTCGCTCAATTGCTTCACCCAATGCACGGCTGACAATGAGTTGAGAACACATACCAAGAGCTCTTGAAACACCAAAAAGTACGGTATAGTATTCGAACTCGGTCAAGCCGAAGTGATAGAGCAAACAACCTGAAGCAGCATCAACATTGGGCCATGGATCCTTTGCCTTGCCATGCTCTTTTAGAACATCAGGTATAACCTTAAACACCTTGGAAACAATCTGGAACAGATCGTCATCAGCACAGACCCTGGTACCGAAATCGTGGAACGCAGCATACCGTGGGTCAGTCACTCTCAAAACAGCATGACCATAACCCGGAATGACCTGGCCTGACTTGAGTGTATCCCAGGCAAATTCACGCAACTGGTCTTCGCTTGGCACACCGCCAAACTTGTCCTTAACCATTATGACCCAACGCAAGCACATCTGATTAGCCAATCCATGGAGCGGACCAGCCAGCCCGTTCAGACCTGCGGAAACTGCATAGTATGGGTCAGATAGTGCAGAGCCAACGCAATGACACGTGTGAGCACTAACATTGCCACCTTCATGGTCAGTGTGCAAAACCAGATAAAGTCGCATAAGATTACCGAATTCACCAGAAGGATCATCAACCCCCAGCATACGCGCATAATCACCTGCCCAATCAAGTTTGGGGTCAGGTTCAATACGTGGACCTTTATTAAAACGCATACGATAGAT
>JAUWGT010000188.1 GCA_030606265.1 Candidatus Stahliibacteriota bacterium
AGGATATTGAGAACCAATATCGCATTTGCTGCTACAGCAAAGCCGATGAAATCCTTGTTGATTACATCAACCTTGCCTCAAGAAGGTAAAACGACAACCTGTTTGAATATCGGTATTACCCTGGCTCAACAAGGGCATAAGACTATTCTTCTCGACTGCGATTTCAGAAGGCCGATGCTCCACCGCTATTTCGCCAAATTTGTTAAGGACAATAAACATGGTTTATCAGACGTCCTTGTCGAGAAGTTAGAATTAAAAGAGTCTATTGTCGAAAGCACAACTGATCATCTTTTCTTCATTACCAGCGGTACGATACCTTCTAACCCTGCTGAATTGCTCGGGTCTTCGAAAATGGGTAAGATCATTGAGAAGCTAAAAGAAGAATTCGCATTCATCATTGTTGATGCTCCACCGGCTCTAGGGGTTGCTGACGCGCGTGTCCTGGGCAGGATCTGCGATGGGATCATAGTAGTAGTCATGGCGAGGAAAACGCACCGTGATGCAGTTTTAGAAGTAAAAGAAGAATTGGAACGCAGCGGCGAGAATATCGTTGGATTTGTTCTAAACGGCATTGATATTACGCGCCACTATTATCGTCACCGTTATTACTATTATTACCCTTCGAAAAAGTAACGCGTGGGACGTGGTAGACTACGATGCCGGGTTTGTCAATAGTATGGCGTTTATCATACGATGAAAAGAAAAAAAAGGCGTGTATCGAGAAAAAAGTGGTGGGTAGTTTTTCTTCTCGTTGCGGCTATCCCCTTATTTTATTTTAGTCGAAGGGCGTATAGGCTGATAAGCTCAATACACGAAGTAAATACATTAAAGAAGGAAATTTTGATACTGAAAGCAAAGGATGAAGTATTGCGTGATCGCATAGGTGAATATAAAAGGGGAAACTTGGTTGAGGCAAAGGCACGCGATGAGTTAGGTATGATAAGAAAAGGCGAAAAGGTATACCTGATTAGAGAAAAATGATTTATCATATCGAGATAACTCCATTTCGAGTTGAATCCTGCCAGAGTGATGTTACTTATGCAGTCAGTGAGTCAGTCGTAATAAGGAGCAAAGAGGGTACTGATCTGGGTCGAGTTATGAAAATCGAAAAAGAGGAAATCGATGATATCTATGGTAGAATTATCAGCAAAGCTACGGATGGGGATTTTGAAAAAAAGAATGAGTTGAAGGAATACGAGGAGTTCTGCTTGCTTGAGTTGAAGCGTGCTGTGGAAGATTTCAAGTTTGCCATGAAGCCGGTGTATGCCCATTGCCAGCTTGATGAAGAACGTTTGATTTTCTATTTTACTGCCCAGAAAAGGTTGGAATTCAGAAAATTGCATCGCTACATATCACAAAAGTTGAACAAAAGAGTTGTCATAAAGCAAATAGGTAGTCGCGATTACTCAAAACTCTTTGGCGGTATTGGGCCGTGCGGAAGAAATCTCTGCTGCAAGGCTTTCCTGGGTGAGTTTAAATCCATTTCCTTACGTATGGCGCGGGATCAGAAGCTATACGTTTCACCCAGCAAAATATCCGGGATATGCGGCAGATTATTGTGTTGTCTAAACTTTGAGGAAGATTTTTACACAGATTTTCACAGCCAGGATGAACCTGAGGAAAAACCACAAGATGCCGATCAGTAACCGGCTGTCATTGTTCGGAAATACCTAAAGACGATCAATAAATGGACATTCGTAAACTCATAGAACTGGTTAAAGAACTACGACGTAAATGCCCGTGGGATAGAGAACAGACTCTTCAATCGATAAAAAATAATGTCATTGAAGAATCCTATGAGCTGGTTGAGGCAATAGAACAGGGTGATGCTTGCGCAATACAAGAGGAGATCGGCGATATGTTCTTTCTCGGTTTCTTCTTGGCAACTATCTTTGAAGAAGAGAAGGGCATTACCCTTGATGAATTGGTGTCTTCTACAGTCAAGAAATACCGTGAGAAACACCCTCATGTATTTGAGCGTAAGGAATTAAAAAGCCAAGATGAAGTCTTGAAGTTCTGGCAACATAGCAAAAAGGATATGTTTAATGGTATATCTATAGCGCTACCTGCTCTCCTTGCTGCCAGAATCATCCAGGAACGTGCTTCAAAGGTCGGTTTTGACTGGTTATCGTATAAGGGTCCGCTTGACAAGCTTGACGAAGAGATCGGGGAACTCAAGTCAAGCATCGGCTCAGAGCGAGTTTCTGAAGAATTGGGAGATTTGCTTTTTGCTTGTGTCAACCTTGCTCGACATCTGAAAATCGATCCAGAAGATGCTTTGCGGTATGCCAATAAGAAGTTTATTAGTCGTTTTAGAGCAATAACAAATGAGTTGAAAAAAAGAGGCAAAAATCTTGAAGAAGTGAGTTTAGAGGAAATGGATAAAATCTGGAATGAAATAAAGCGCCAAGAGGACCGGTAATTTGCACAAGGCAATCGAGCGAGAACTGGATGACCTGCGTGCAGGTTTAAACTTACTGAGGATAAAATACAACGCCGCGATTCTTCAGAAGTTCCACATATACCTGGAAGTCCTTTTTAATATGAGGAACAAGCTTCATCTTTTATCACACCAGGATTATGAACGTATCGCCAAAAGGCACTTTTTAACTTCGCTGATGGCTTTAGATTTTGTGAAAGGTCACCGCCGTGTTTGTGATATTGGTCCAGGTGCTGGATTTCCATCAATACCTTTGAAAATACTGGAACCGGCAATGGACTTAACACTCATAGAATCAAAGAGAAAAACGGCTGATTTCTTACGGTATTTAACCGAGCACATAGGTTATCCTGAGATAGATGTGGTCAGTGAGCGCGCCCAGGACTACGAGGAAAAAACATTTGAGCTAATTCTGCTTAAAGCAGTCGGTAAGATCAAGAAACTAATGGTATCTATTGATCGCTTGATTGAACCGGGCGGCAGGGCGATTTTCTATAAGAGCCACAAAGTCGAAGAAGAGATCAAACAGACAAAAAAAGACCTTGAAAAAAAAGGCTTTCACCTACGCCTTGAGAAGCTGTTTACGCCGCTGGAGCGTTTACCCTTGGCATTGGTCATCCTCGATAAGAACCAGTAGCCATATTTTCTTGTCATCCGGCTTACTCTTATGTCATCATCCGGTTAAACCGGATGATCCAAAGAGTGTCATTATCCAGCTTGACTGGATAATCCAGAGAAAAGGTATGACGAGTTGATTTCTGGATTGCCCGATCCCTTCGACATACAACTCACTTCGATTACACTCAGTACTAACAGGGCAAGCAGGACTACAGCAAGTCGGGCAATGACCCCTTCGTTTTGTCATTATCCAACTTGATTGGATAATCCAGTGGATAATAGGAGGTGTTCCTGGATTCCCTGGTCAAGCCAGGGAATGACGAGGATGGAGTGGACAACGAAC
>JAUWGT010000176.1 GCA_030606265.1 Candidatus Stahliibacteriota bacterium
GACAGATAACAAACAAAGTCATTAAAATTCGATAGAAACGACTGACGATGAAGCACGATTGCCAGGTGTTCACCTTGAAAGGACAGTATCGGAGATAGACTAAGAAAATCTATCCCGCCTGTTGGAAATCTCGAGCATGGCGAGAGGCTGTAAGTCTCGAATCTCGTGAGAGGTCGTAGATCTCGAAGGTAACGAGAGGCCCCGTAGGATGTTAATCGTATAGGGTCATCCCACGGCCTGACCGGGGGATCCAGTTTTGTCATTGCGAGTCCTGAGTTTATCGAAGGGCGCGGCAATCTCGGCTTTACGAACGGCGCACTACGCCATACAGTTTACGCCCTACGTTCTGTTTCTTATGTCCAATGTCCAACGCTGACCCCATCGCTGCTATGAGACAGTGCGTTTATTTTTCCAGTTCTTCTTCTATGAGTTGATGTTGATATAATCTACAATAGAGACCTTTTTTCCTGAGCAATGCGTCATGTGTTCCCTGTTCCACGATCACACCACTATCTATTGTATAAATATAATCACAAACTGAAAGAATGGAGAGCCGGTGTGAGATAATAATTAGTGTCGTATCAGGCGTTGCTGACAACTGATTCACCAGTTCTTTCTCAGTCTCGGCATCGAGATTGGACGTTGCATCATCAAGGATAAGAATTTTTGGTTTTTTTAGGATTGCCCGGGCAATCGCGATTCTTTGTTTCTCACCGCCAGAAAGTTTCAATCCCTTTTCACCAATTAACTCATTCAGTCCTTTGGGTTGTTTTTTAATAAAATCTGCCAGTTGGGCGAGTTTTATCACGCGCGATAACTCATCTGCACTGCATTTTCTGCCAAAAAGAATATTATTACCGATTGTGTCAGAAAATAATGATGATTCCTGAGGAACGTAACCATATAGTGCCCGCAATTCTTCAAGTGGAATTTCTTTAATATTGAATGTACCTATTTTCACTTCACCTTCTGTGGGATCAACTGTCCTCATCAGTAAATTTATGAGCGTGGTTTTACCTGAACCAACAGTCCCGGCCAAACCGATTTTTTTGGTTATTGGAATTTTTAAATTAATGTCCTTTAGGATCAGTAATGCATCCTTTGAGTATTTGAATGAAACATTGTTCATTTTGATATCTTCGACCACGATATTTTTCACCTTCCCTTTGTCTTCGATATCAACCGAATAGTCTTTTACCTCTTCAAGACGCTCGTTCTGGACCTCGGCTCGTTTCTTCGAGACGAAGAAGTGACCGATCGTGATCATCGGGTCGAGCAGAATAATGATGTATGCATTAAAGGCAATAAATTCACCGATCGTAATATTACCTCTCATGATAAAGATACCGCCAAAGAGCAAGATAAAGACGATACCGATTTCTTCGATTGCGGTAAAGAGTGTGTGAATCAGGGTCTCGATTTTTATGACTTTAAAAGCAGCCTCAATTCTGTTTACCAGGATATTCTTGAATTGTTTATGGTTTTTCTTTTCCATTGTATATGATTTTACCAATTTAATTCCTGAAAAACTGGACTGGAGATGGTTATTTACTTTTGCCATTTTATCACGCCAGGAATGATAGTATTTATATTCATACGGGCTTATCTTTAACCAGCTAAAAATTGCCAGACTTGATGGCAATACAGCAAGCACGGTAAGCCACAGATTAATATCAACCATAAAAACAAGCGCGACGAGCACGGTGATCAGCGCTACGACCGGACGAAATATCCCAGAGCAGGCAAACCAGGATAATTCACTTAAATCATGATCAAGTCGCTGTAATACATCGCCGGCAGGAAAGCGGTTGGTAAAAGAATGCCCCTTGCTGAGGATTTTTGAGAAAAGACTGGTTCTTTCCTCGACTAAGAATATTTCATTCAGTCTGCCGCGCGAGTATGGGAGGAGGGTACTGAATAGAGCACGGAATACACCGAGAACGCCGAGCAGCAGAACAAAATGGAGAAGCTTTTGTTCAGCAAACCCCTTTTCTATTCCGTCGATTATATCTTTTAGAATGTATGGAAACAGCAGGACAATAACAGTCTTTACCAGGGTAAAACAGATCAGGAATAATAACCAGAGCTTTTTCTTTTTCCAAAAATCGCTTATCGATTTCATCGCGCCACGCTTAGATACTGCAATTTATATAGTTTATGGTAATAACCTTCTGCACTTAATAGTTCTGCATGAGTTCCCTGTTCAATTAATCGACCTTTATGGATGACCAGAACCCGATCGGCCAGACGTGTCGTGGTAAGACGGTGTGCGATGATAATTGCAGTCCGATCTTTAAGAAGTTCTTTCATTCCGATCTGTATTAAACGTTCACTTTCAGGATCGACTGATGAGGTTGCTTCATCAAGGATAAGGATATCCGGATCAAATACGAGTGCGCGTGCATAAGATAATAGTTGTCTTTCACCAAAAGATAAATTTACGCCCTGCTCAATGATGTTTGTGTCATAGCTTTTCGGTAGTTTGCATATCCGATCATGGATACAAGCTCGAGTTGCCGCTTCAATGACCTTGTGAGGGGAAATTTGTTCGTCAAAGAGACGCAGATTCTCCATTATTGAGCCTGGGAAAAGAATTACATCCTGTGGAACGAAGCCGATCATTGCACGTAGCGAGTTGCGGTTGATCTTGGAAATGCAGGTATCGTCGAGCAAAATCGTGCCTTTCTGGGGTTCATAGAATTTCAATAAAAGGGCAACAATAGAGGTCTTACCACCGCCGGTTTCACCGACTAGGGCGATACGTTCTCCCTTTTTTATCTTGAAATTTAGATTTTCCAGCACCCAATTTTCATTTTCATAATAGAAGCTAAGGTCTTTAAACGTAATATGTGTTCTAAAGTTTTTTACCAGTTCTTTTTCTTGTTCTTTTCCCTCACGCTTTGTCGCCAGCACCTGGAATACACGTTCTGCTGATGCAAAAGCTCGTTCAATAACATTAACCTGGTCAGACAACCTGCGGAGTGGTCCAAAGAGACGTGTGATATAACTGATAAATAGAAATATTGTACCGATGGTAATCGCTCCTTGTAAAGCCCATATGCCGCCGACACCAAGTACGAGGATGATGCCGATGACTTCACCGAGATCAACAAAGCACCAGATACGATACCAGTAGGACAACGCTTTTATTTCTACCGCACATTTCTCTTTACCTAATGTGTTGATTTTTTTAAGAAAATTCGTTTCTTGCTGAAAAATTTGCACAATCGGCAATCCGTGCAAAGTTTCAATGATATAGCCATTTATTTCCGCAACTTTTTTCCTTACTGCCAGGTAAACTGGTCGGACACTTCGTTCAAACCACCAGAATATCAGTAAGAATATCGGGAGCATGAAAAGGATTAAAAGGTAGAGACGCCAATTGACAACCATCATCACGATTGACATTCCTATTATGAGCGCTATGTTCTGGATCAATACAACGCCCGTTTGTGAGAAGAGGAATTTAAGCGTTTCAGTATCACTGTCTACCCTGGAAATCAACCTGCCGACCGGGTTCTTATCAAAGTGTGCTACAGGTATATTAAGTAGTTGCTCGAAAAGATCAGATTTGAGGTCAGCAATCGCTCTTTCACCAACTTTCTGAATCTCAATTTCTTGAAAATATCTAACCAGGATAATAAATAACTGAACTGCTAAATATATGAATGCAATTATTAATAACCCCTGCATGTTTTTTTGAGGGATTTCTATATCAATAACACGTTTTATTAAAATGGGACCAAGCAAGGTCAATAATGTCGAGAAAAGAAGCAGGATCGATGCGATTATAATTTTTATTTTATATTTCTTAAAATAGGGTAATAGTTTACTAATAATACGCCAATTCTTCTTGGATGGCTGTGTCTCTTCCTCGCTTATTAGTTCATCATCATGCCAATGCATAGGGTCTATTATCTATATATATGTTTGTTTGTCAATTAACAGCAAGAAGAA
>JAUWGT010000072.1 GCA_030606265.1 Candidatus Stahliibacteriota bacterium
AATGATACGATAATACAATGGAGCTAGCAAAATCCTGGAGTGGTAAGAGAAAGAAGCTGCTCGGCAATGCAAGATCAAAATTAGCATTCACTGTGTGACGTTCATCAAAGTCAAGCCAGTAATCAATTACCGGCGCTTCAATGCCATAATCATAGTGATCATAATACCACTCGCCAGCCCAGGCACCAGTACCGCGCGCAAACTGAAGCGTGTAAACGACCGCCAATGCCCACATATCAGACATCCGCTTCTTCACATTGAATTCAAAACCTTTGACATTACCGTAGTCAATATTGAAGAACTGGAAATAACTCATGGGTAATGCCGGTACATCACGGATCTGTGAAAGATCATAGATATCCTTAAAATAGGCAGTGAAACCAAAAGCGATCTCTTCAGAAACCTGATTCTCAATACCAACTTCATACATCACGGTCTTTTGCGGCTTCATTAAGACATTACCGATGATCGTATTACCACGACTCAAGGCAAGACGGATCACTGCCGTATCAGTCGTTCCGTACATATCACCGAGCTGGGGCAGCTGGAAGTATTGACCATAGTTGAAACGGAACTTCATCCGGTCAGTAACCGGCAAAGAGAAACCCAGACGCGGCGATATCTTGTAGTTTGTCTCAGCATCAGTCATCGTACTATCATCCCAATCCTGGGGGTTTGCAAAGGTGAATGACTTCGGATCAAAATAGTCAAAGCGCACACCTATACGGGCGATCAGACCTTCGAAATCCATTTTGTCCTGAATAAAGAACGCGAACTTATAAGGGTCACGATCATAATAATCCCAGAACGGATTCGTCACCCAGGGCAGATTATTGTCATAATACTTGACCTGGTACTGGGTAAAAGTCAAACCCGACTTGAATTCATGTACCTTACCAACTGAATGGGTAATATCAAAACGACCCTGATAATCATTGTTATCATAATAACGCCAGACACGATAATCACCATAGGTCCGGAAACGTCCTTCAATCGCATAAGGACTATGGCGCAGCGCCAAAGGACCGCGGTTTAGATACTCTTCATGATATTGCATGATACTATCGATGAGAACATCCCTTACTGGCAAGTCACCAGCCAGGAGATGATCGATCAAATGCTCGGCATAGAACCGGTAATCATGATACCACTGCCAATTATTATCAGGATCTGCTTCCCAATCATAATCTCGGTTACCATAAGCCCGGTCAAAATGCGTTGCACCAAGCTTTAATGAAGTCAAGGTCTTAGCAGTAAGCATATAATTCAAAGTCGCCGAAGCAATCCAGTTCTTAATACGACTCATACGGACCATCTTGAAATACTTCTCACTTGTCGGGCGCCAATCAACATACTGCTCACGGGACATAAAACCAGAAAACGTAAGCTTACCCTTGGCACTGGGAAAGAGATAGGAAAGCCTCGCCTGACCACGATAGTCCATACGCGGCGACGGCACCTTGTGATATGCGTTCCTGAATGCATCCGTCATCATTACTTCACCAGAAAAGAAGTAACGCAAACGCTGGGAGACTGGGATCGGACCACCCAAAGAGAAATCATACAGGTTGTAACCAAAATTTAATTTCTCATTGCCCGAACCAAACATCTCGTCAGTCAAGAAACGGAGCGACCCGGTATGTTTGGTACCACCTTCTTTGGTATGAATATTAATAATACCAGAAAGCGCATCTCCATACTCAGCATCAAAACCACCACTGATCACAGAAACCTCTTCCACTGCATTCGGATTGATCCGTACTGACTGCCAACCAGTATTCGGTACCTTGGTCACGATGCCATCAACAAAATACGTGATCTCATCGGCTCGGCCACCACGCACATGAGTACCTAAATCACTCTGCACAACACCTGCCTGCAACGTGATAACCTGATTGATCGTCGTAATCGGTAAACGACTCATCTCTTCTGAAGTCACCGCACGACCGGTCGAAGTCTCAGAAATCACGATCATTGGACGCTCTGCTACTGATGTAATCTCCTCCATCGTAATCACCGTAGGCGGTAACTTGAAATTGAGCCGCGTGGTCTGATCAGCATTCACTACAACCTTGGTATAAGTAAACTCATTATAACCTACATAGGCGGCAACCGCCTGGTACGTACCAACCGGCACGTACAATATCGAATACTCGCCATTAACATCAGTCGCAGCACCTAGCTCAGTGCCCTGTAAATAAACATCAGCACCAATCAGAGCCTCACCTGTCTCGTCATCTGTAACCCGGCCTGATATTCTGCCGTAGTCAGAAGCAAACAGGAATGCCCCAATAAAAATAAGGCACAATAATTTCTTCATTGTGAACCTCCTATCCTGACTGGTACGAGCCACACTTCTGCTTTGTAATCACCTTCAGGTTGCACATAATAATAACCTGCACTAACCACACACTCAATAAAGAGATTGGTAATACCTGAGCCGGTTATTTTCAGGTTTCCAATACCACCATCTAACCAAACCCGGTTTTCACCACCTATCGACGCAAACCATTGAACCATAGTATCGGTAACAGGGCCAAAACCGAGTGTTGTCTGTATGAATACCATGCTGTCACTAGTAAGGTCTGCATAATCAATGACTAATAACGAATCAATATGCCTGAATCTCGCCATTGTATGACCAGTATACAGCGTGTCATATGATGGATGATGATCTATTATCGAATCTCGAGTACCGTCATCAAAGACCAAGACAACTTTTTCAATCTCTGGAGCTTCAATCCCGGCAGTCGGGAAATCGTACGTTCCATAGGATACGCGTTTGAGTTCCCAATCACTACCGTCATAGTCAAAGAAAATGATCCGAAAACCATTGCCGGGCGCGGTCAATGAAAAGGTACCGCCTGTGCTGTCAACAATAACTGTATCAAGGGTTGTTTCTGTATCAGGGGGCCAGAAATAATATCCTGTGTATCGGGCATCCCAGTGCATATACGAAGAGACTTCGAAAGTGTCACGCAGATATACTGTGCACGTTGTGTCCTTAGCAAACCAGAAATCATAATTAAGATTCCTGGTGATATCAATGAAGCCACACGAGTCAACATGCTGCTTAATGATTGTTGAATCTACGCGGAAATAGCTGTCTGTAGCAACGAACTCAACATTAGGTAAGGTAATTGCAATCAGGTCGGTGTCAAACATATCTTCAGTAATGAGCAATTCCGGGTTATTATCGAGCAATGTTTGGATCGCCGTACTATCCTCAGGTGTTCCGTTGTAGAACTCTTCTGGCGGCTCATTCCCGCAGGTAATCAATAACGTACCTACAATCATCAAGAGGCTAAGAAGGCTCTTGTTCATGATTCCTCCTTTCAATGTTCCTCCTTATTATTATTAATATGCATAATGTTTCTTAATGCCATTACGCACATTCTTTTTCTATCCTTCATCCTACATTTTGTTTGTCTTTTGATCGCCTCACCTCCTTTTTCCCTCTAAAGAATTATAATTGAATTACACTAATTGTCAAGTGGCTAAAACCTAGTGTAATTTCCTATTTTAACAAAAATTTAAAAGGTCTGGAGACCCAGACACGAACAAATTTGTCCCGCTGTTTGGCCGGCGTGAATTTGGATTTCCTTGCCGCGGCAAGCGCGGATTGATCCAACATCTGATTACCACTTGATTTCAGGATCTTTACTTCTCTCACGCTGCCATCAATATCAACGAGCATTTTGATAACGGTTGTACCTTCTATACCCGCTTGCTTCGCAAGTTCAGGATATTTCGGTGTTGGGTTAAAGACTGGTTTGGGCTTTACTTCCACTTTATAATAGGGTACGATCTCAATGTCAGGACCAGTAGGCATTGTTCTTATAAGATCTTCCTGGAACTCGGTCGTCGCGATAGTCTCAATCGCATCTTCGATAACTTCGGCTTCTGCCTCAACTGCAACTTTTGGTCGTTCAACTGGCGGCGGTTCTTCATATTTCTCGATCTGAGCCGTAATCTCCTCCACCATTGTTATGATCTCTGCCTTCAGCTTATATGGCTCTGGTTCAGCATAGGGGACAAAAAGAAAGGCCAGAATTACCACAACTAAACTGGAAAACATCCCGACCCTTAGATAAACGCCGTACATCATTTTGAGGTCACGCATTATTGGCTCCTGAATTCTGTTGCAAAGGTGATCTTAAATGCCTTTGCCTCTTTTAACTGATCGAGGACACCATCAACCACGCCGTAAGTAACATTCTGGTCGATATTGAGCAGGGTGATTAGCTCTGGGTTCTCCCAAATCTTGGGTGCTACTTTTCCAGCAATCATATCAGCAGTCACCGGGTAGTCATCAATGTATATTCTGCTCTCTTTATCGACCCAGATATAACTAACATTACGGCGTATCAATATTCGCTCGGTAGATTCGGCCTCAGGCAGTTGGTAAGGAATTTTCAAAACGGTAGGTCTAAAGACGGTTGAAACCATAAAAAACAGGATCAAGAGAAATGCGATATCCGCGGTTGATGCAGTGGGTATTTCGTGTGCTTTTGTGGCTCTTCTTATAATACTTTTTCTCATCATTCCTCACTCGTTGGTATAAGACTAATCTTATTTGCTGTCAGCTCCCGACCATCAGCAGTAATTACCTTGGCGAGTTTTATCTGATCGAGTACACGAACCATACTGCCGTATGGCGCTTCTTTGCTGGCGCGCAGGGAAATAACGAGCAGGGTATCGCGCTCGAGCAACCTCTCGTCAATAATAACTTTAATCCTACCGTATTCCTGAGTTGTAAGGTACTCATCATAACCGATCGTCTTAACCTTTACTTCACCGGCCGGATTGATCGCCAATGTTATAATATTCTCAGGTACAACGATAACTTTATCCTGGTCTGTAGTTTTTTCAGGCAAAAGCATTTTCAAGCCTTTGTCCTTGGTAAAGACCGTTGATACCAAGAAGAAAAGAAGGATCAAAAAAGCAACATCACCCATTGAGCCGGTCGGGATACCGTATGTATGCTTATTCTTTTCCCGTAGTCGCATTATTTTTTCCTTTTAGGGTAGGTCTCGATAAAATAATCAATGAGAGAACTCGCCGCTTCTTCCATTTCCCTGGTGTATCCATCTACTCGAGTGGAGAATAGAATGTGAATAATCGCCAGGGGCGTAGCAATGATCAATCCCCATTTTGTTGTAATGAGAGCGGTTGAGATACCACTGGCAACAACTGTCGGATCGACTGCAGCAGCACGAGCGATCGCAGCAAATGCTGTGATCATACCGATGACCGTACCCAAGAACCCAAGAAAAGGTGAAACTGTTGTAAGACCACCAAGCAAAGCCATGCCTCGATCAAGAAATGCCAGTTCACTTGCCGCGCTTCGGGCAACCATTTCTTCCATTACATCCTTGCCTTTTTCCGCCTTTTCCAAAATCGCCTTTAATATTTTTGCCACTGGAGCACCAGTTTGATCACATAATGCGATCCCGGCATCGATGCCCTGTGAATCAATAGTTGAAACAAGTTTATCATGGAATGATTTTGGATTAAGTCTTGCTTTAATGAAAAGACTGTAGAGCCTTTCTAAAATAATACCGATACCAACTACTGCACAAACAAGCAAAAACCACATCACAAAACCACCGCCACCTTCAACACCAAGTTGAAAATCTCTTAGCATATGTTTCCTCCTTTCATAAAGTTATTATAGCCACCAAAAACAGAAAGTCAAGTTTGATTTGACCAGGACTTATTTGGAACTTGCTGCGTAATAAAGCACCCCGCCAATAAGGGAAAATAATCCGGAACCAAGTAACAGAAAACTCTCAATACGTGACAGACTCAGCGATCCGACAATCAGATCGAAGAGATCCGCTGGCCCTGCTGTCCCCAATAGAGGAAAATAGAATAACATCCGGTAAACATGAAAGACTGCAAGAACCAAGAGAAATAAGCCACCGATAATCGGGAAAATCCAGATGCCTTTGCCTTTAATAAGAACCAAAAGGCGCTTTATTATTAGCCCAAAGATAAACAACGAAACTGTGGTTAACAGAATTGCTATAATGAATAAAATCTCCGCTGGGATATCCGCTTTCATTTCATCCTCCTTTAGTTACCTTATAGAACCTGAAATTAGCCACCAGCACAAGTATCCCGGAAAGCAAGAACAAACCGTATGCAAGGTAATTCACGCTGCCCTTAGGTAACATCATTTTACCGCCAAGACCACAATAGTACAACTGGATGAGGGCAAAAAGAAGAATACCAGTAGGTGCAAAGACCATGAACTGCCAATTCGTCCGTTCACCCAGGACGATCTCGTAACGACGTGCGATAATACCCAAGACAATGAAGGCAAGCCACAGCATCACCGCTCCCAGCACCAAGAGGTAGTTGGGGACTACTGCGAGTGCCTGGTAAGTCCCAGGATCGATCCCAAATGGTGCCATAATTAGAAAATTTTGAATCATATATCTCCTCCTCGACGACAAATTCTAATTTCTAATATCGAAACCCTAAACAACTTCAAATGTCCAAAATCCAAACTACTTAAACGTTTCAAATTTAGAAAATCCGAGTTTTGATATTGTCCCGTGAAACGAGGATCCTCGTTTTGCAGATTTGAAAAACGGGATTTAGAATTTAGCGCTTCGATTTTATGGTTTTTCATTTAAGTATTTCCAGTAATTTATTGGTCATATCACGACCCTTTGAAGGTCCAATAATCATACCGGCGGCTTTGCCAAGAGCAAAAACTAACCGGCGCGCGTCATCATCGTATAGCTCTTCAGCTTTTATGCGTTGCGCCTTCAGTTGATTTTTGAAAATACGTTCGGTAAAATCTCCCAGGTAATCTTTCATTGTGTCTTTCATATTATCCAAAATACTCGCATCTATTTGAACCTTAGGTTTTTCCTCCGGCTTTTTTTCTTCAACCTTTTTTTCTTTGACTTCTTTGACTTCTTTGACTTCTTTTTCTTCGGCAACCGCAACACCTGCTGATTGCTCCTTAAGTTCCTTTAAGGACGACCAAATGTCATCGATTATTACACCTTCAGTCTGCTCGAAAAGACTGCCCATGAGATTTTCTTGATCTAAGGCAAGGACGAGAGACTTTGTATCAGTCAATATCTCTATTTTGTCGATATCAATATCTCCAACTGCGCCGATGGTCTCGAAAATTACTGTTGTCATCTGGGCAATTTCGTTCTTTATTGACTCAGCACTTGATGCGACAACCACACCACCAGTTTTTGAGGCGATGAACGGACAGGACAACCCCTTTTTCTCAAAACGGTTGAGCAGGTCTTGCGCCATCTTATTTCATCCTTTCAATAACTGCCTGGACCTTTGCCCGAGCTTGTGACGAACCCATTTCTTCAACTGCTTTTTTAACAAGAAAATCGATAATCGAACGCAAACCCTGTACAAAATCATCTTCTTTTTCCGCAGGTGGATTATTTTTAAAAGACAATTCCTCATTAATGATACCGACAAACGGCAAGAGATCACCACCGAGGACATCTAAACCTTGTTTGAGCAAGTCAAGCCAGCGAGTTTTCTTATCTGCACCGCCGAATTCATCGACGAGCAGGTTGATTTGCTTGACTTTTGAACTTAAGCTGCGGGGTAACTCAACCTTAGGTTTTTCTTCAATAGTAAGTGAAGCCAGAACTTTATCGATTATTTCAACTGGTTCTAATCCCCGCGGGATTTCAACCCCGATGTATTTGGATTGATGTGGGAAAATCACCAGGCGGTTGTCGCCATAGCACAGTGATAAACATTTAATAGTGCCCATTAACAGGCTATCTCTTATTACTTCACCAGCCGAGGAAAAAAAAGCGGTTAAATCCCCAATCTGAACATTGCCCGCGCTTTTTTCCAGCTCAACTGAACCGTCTTCAGTGTTAACCAGTGCGTAGCTCCTGATTTCTTTGATTTTATCAAAAGCTTCCATCACTATTTCTGTTGAGCTTCAGTTTTTTTCTTGAAACCCTGCCACTTCTTCTTAAAAAGTACTTTACCATAGAGTTTAGGCCCTTTGGTTTCAATATACTTTAATAATGTCTCGATCCCTTTTTCGATCTCAGAAGTGGTAAGCTCTCCGGTTGGAGTTATTTCAAGAGTTTCTTCATTGATATCCACTGCGTCAAGTATTTTTTTGTTTGCACCATCCTCCTCAGCCCATTGTTTCATCCAATTCAATCCGTTCTTGCCAAAATCCTTCAATAGGATATTAAGAAAACTCAATACATTTGACATGATACGCTCAGCTTCAGCCGGGTCTAATATTAAACCTTGATCCCTGAGCCAGGTCACGGTCTTTGCCGCTTCATACCCACCGATCTTAGATTCAGCAATGATATCGCCCAGAGTGCGGTTTCCGTTGATCAATGCCAGAATCTGCCAATCTGTTCTCCGTAAGGCAACAGCTGATTCAAGGTCGCGTGTTGACTTAGTATAAACGGTCTTCATAGGCGGCAATTTTTTCTTGATGTCCTCAAACTCAATGCGCCTTTTTTCTATATTATCAGTTAGTTTTCCAACATCTTCAGAAATCGTTTCTTCTGGTGCAATAACACCAGATTCAAAGCTTCCCGTCTCAAGTTCAACAAAGGATAGACTCAATAGCGCCTCCATGCCCTTTTCTGAACCGTCTGTAGCATGGATGACAAAACCGTCTTTCATGTATATTTCACCGGAAACACCACCTTCAACCTTAAGAACACCTGATTTCTTTACCCGCGCTAAGAATTGCAGAATATCGCCCAGTAAAAACTCTTTCAGATTTATATCAAAGCTGGTCATTATATTAAATGCAACCAATTATGCAGCATGAAATACATCCTTCCAATTAAAAGAGAAATACGTGCCATAACTGTGTAGCCAAAAGACGCACCGAATGCAATCATCAAAAACCACACACCTATTCTCGCAAACCCACCAAATACTCCTTTGTGTTCCTTAGAAAAAAAGAAATAAATGACGCCGGTAGTGACCCCAACTACTACTACAGGAGCTGCAATCGCATTGAGAAAGGTCATTACTCCTGGATTGGTAAACAAACTCTTCCAACTCTCTATTTGTATAAATGGAACAAGCGTAGCCCTTACCTGTTCCAATGCATTACTCTGAAGATACGTGATCAGGTTATAACCAGAATAAGAACCTACGATAAAGGCGAGGGGCCAGCGAGACACCCAACCTACTTTTGGAAACAGTCTCATAACCATCATAATTCCAAGCACGAGAGGAATGATTAAAAGAAGTTGTCCGTGTCCAAAAAGAGGCTGTATAAGATTTGGGTATAAGATATTAAAATAGTAATAAACAGCCCAGTACGCTGCAGACAGGCCCACAAATAGGTGCTCGGCAAATTTGTAAAAGGGGTTGTCTTTGTAGAGAAAACTGAGTATGCACAGGGTAAGAAGCGCAGCCATCCAGATTCCAATAATCTCCATCATTTTTTTCTCCTTTTACCGAGCAGGTAGAAGAAATTAGCAAAGAGAATTAAAAATATTATCAGGCCATGAGCTATTGATTGTGCATCCATACCCCGAGAAGCAGTGCCAGTTGCTCCGAGTAAGGTTTCGTACTCAGCTGCCCCTTTCATACCTCCTATTAATCCTTGAAGTTGCCCTGCATTCAAATATGGATAGAACGCCGGAGCACTCACCGCAGTGACCCCGCCAGCCACTTTCTTTCCATATCTTCCTTGAGCAATCATCACCCAGTGTCTCACGCCTGGATCACCTGCTGAAAGGCTGATTATGAGATCGATGTTATCAAAATTCCTTATCCCCTCCATTATTTCGAATTCTTCTATTGGACGTCCTGCATAATCTAAGGGAAATGTATTCGGCATATTTTCAGCCACCGCAGAGATGACGACAATACCTCCAGCCTTGTATCCAAGATTCACGTAGTCGACACCATATTCTTTCCCGTATTCTTCAGCACCCTGTTCCATTGATGCTTGATTAAGAGGAATACCTTGTGGCCAGAGCCCCATTCCGATAATCTTTAGATCTTTCTTAAAACAGTGCCGAGCCAATGCTTGATTCATGGGATAGACTTCAGGCATTGTAGCTGGATCATATTCGCTTGATACGAGCACCTTAGAACCAGGAGGGAGAGCTTCGATAGCCTCGTAAAATTTTTGCACTGGTTCACTTACCTTGATTTCAAATCCTATGGGCAGAAGTAGTGGTATTACTACCGCAAGTAAGGTGAGCAAAAATATTATTCTCCGGTCTATTTTTTCTAAACGTCCTGCTATGTTCATTTTCCTGAGAGATATGTTCTTTCAATACCAAGTATGATTCTGAGTGATGTAGAAACAATACCAAGGGCTATACCGATCATGATTGCCCGTTGACCCGCCATATTTGGATAACTCATGATCCAATCACCTATTAAAGGCAATTTATCCCATATGTAATTGCCAAGTGGAACTCGACCAATCATCACTAAAATAGCTGAAACAAGCAATAAGGTTGCTTCAGGTGTACGCGCCCTGAATGCTCTATAAGATGCAGATGCAACAAAAAAAGCAAGGAGTGCGAACATCATCGATGACATCGGTAGGTGCACGTTCCAAAAGAGATAGTCAAAAGGAGTACCTCGTGCGGGTCCCCATATCATTCCCACAGTAAACATAATAGCAAATCCTGCAAGTAAAACAATACTATACCACCAACCTTTGGGTCTGCGCTGCAATCGTTTTGTATGAACCTTGAACAGATTCCCAAGACCCAATATCATTGCAAAAACAGTAATGATCAAAAACCATGAATTAAAAAGCTGCTGCAAGTCTGAAAATGGTCTATGAGGAATAAAAAACTGCAATACCATCACCATACCTGCAATAAATGTTATAATTAAAGGAATCTGTTTCTTCATTTAATTATCCAGTCGTCAACCAGGCGATTATTTTCGTGAATCCCAAACTCACCAAAATTACTCCGCCTACAAGAACAGCAATTAAAATCGCCTTTCCCATATCCTGTCCTTTGAGACTTCCAAGAAGCAGGGGCTCTCTTGAAAGATATGCACTTGCCGCAAAAAGCTCTTCTCCAATAAGAGTGTAATCACATGCCGTAACAAAGAAAGGTAATTGAGACGGCATAGCAGTTCCGGCAATCTGAATGGCTCCGGTAGAATGTCCGGTTTCTGCTAAGATTAAAGATTCAGCATAAAAACAACCCATGTAGAATATTGCACCTGGTTTTTCCCTGAGCATCATTCCATCGACACCGGCAGCATAACCAAATTGGTCGTCGGTCAAATAGCTGATTTTGTCCGCATTATATGCATCCGGTCTGCCAACATCGAGATAGGCTTCCTTGACAGTTTCCTGAGCAGCACTCATGACAATTGACCTCGAGCAAGGGACTAACAACGGGGTCTCATATTGGGCTGCCTTACGTGCTACTCTACCAAGGATAATTACACTGGCAATTGTCTGCATGTTATCCATGTCCATAATACCGGGAATGTACATAATTGGTTTCCCCATTTCTGTTGCCCTTCCTACGGCATCATCCACAGCTTCTAATCCGGCAATGGGGCGAATGTAAAGTTCCTTACCGCTTTTTGCCTGTTTTATAAACCATAATATAAGGAAGGAAATTATTACTGTAGCCACGAGCATGTTTAACCTACCTGTATGAAACCACTGAGCACTTGAGTTAACTGCCTCACTTCTTGCTGGTTGGGAATATGATACACCATCAAAGGCTTTTACCATGTAATAATATTGAGTGCCATCAATTGTCGTACCGTCAATATATTTCTCAAAACCCTTATTTGCAGTTCCGATCAATTCAAATTCCCCATCCAAGGAACTGGAGCGAAATACCT
>JAUWGT010000124.1 GCA_030606265.1 Candidatus Stahliibacteriota bacterium
CAATGTCAAAGGTATCAAGATAACCATCGGCAGTAACGATCAAATCCAAATTCGCCGTATGCCCAATTGGGGTTGAAGAGGACGCGGAAATAGCAAAAGGATCCGCCGTATTGGTTTTTTCAGAATCCGGCAGAATAACTCCATAAAACCCTAGCGAATCGCCAATTGTGATATAGACATCATTGGTCTTTAGCTTACCCTGTGTATTATCCGCCGAGATAAGCCCTGAATTGTGTAAGGTCACGACAAAATCAGCTGTCTCACCTGGCTCAAGAATACCATTATTACCATCAAGTATCAGGTAATCAGTAACAAACAGGTATGGCGCATTGACTGGTGGTGTCCCCTGGATTGCATCGAGGTCAAACCCAGCATATTGTCCACTCGAAGAACTACCATCATCATTGATCCTTATGTAACGCGCTTCACTCAAGCCAGCTGCGGAAAGATCAAAATTCGCGGTTCCAGTCGCCGTGCCGCATGAAGACCATGGTCCGTCCCAATCATCGCTTGCCAGGACTTCATAACCTTCATTAGTGCCATCATTCCCTTCATAGACGGTAAAATCATCACCTGCTGAGTTGTGTATCGGTGTATCATATCCCATATCAAGGATTATAAAACCGTTTTGCCCGAGGGAAAAAAAGATATCATCTTGAGGACCGAGCGCTGCCCGCGGACGTGTCTTGTTCGATTGTTCTGCATGATTTACATAGCGACACAGAACCGGTTTGAATACATATAGATATGTTGAGTCCGAAGTCAGTAAAACATCACCCACAGAAATACTGCCAGTTGCTGGTACGGTGACATTAGTGATCGTTTTAGGTGCATACCCATTTGCTGAAAGCCGCACATCATAAGTGCCTGGTGCGATCATTTTATGGAAATCACCAAGCACGGGATCCGTATACACATCAATCCTATCAGGATTCATGAATTCCGCCCGTGCGTACAATGGTATAAGGGTGAGTGAATCTTTAACAAAACCTTCAATACCCCAACCCGCACGATCACAGACCTGCATCAAAGCATCGCGATTCTCATAGCAAATCTGATCTATTTCCGAAGACCCTGAAGGTTCAAGCGTCTCAATCGTTGCAGAAAGAACACCATTTGTACCGATCGAGAAATCCTGTAATGACCCGGTGATCTGATACCAATCATAGCCATTGATGATCGTCAGGTTTGCCGCACTTGCATAGATTTGAGAAATATTTATTATATGCTGACTATCAGGCGGATCAGCATTAGAATAATCCCACGGATAGTTTACATACTGAGCTACTGAATGGTAATTGTATTCTAAGCTAACATTGTTCTCTTCAAGATGGACCATCATCACCTTATTTTCAATCTGTGATGACGGACCTGGACTGTTTCCTTCAGCCCCCCAAAAATAACCGTAATCACGGTTCAGGTCAACATTATTTGCATTTCTTCGAGTATTAGCGACTTTACCATCAGGATTGATCGTTGGCAAAACCCAAATCTCACGGTTATTAACGAGATCCTGGACCTGTGCATTAGAGGCGTAATTGGTCACCAAGTATCTCAGGAAATAAAGCGTAACCTCAGTGCTAATATGCTCATCGCCGTGCATATTTCCCGGCAGTCTTATCTCTGCTTCATTCTCTTCTATATCCGGGTTGTCCGTCACCCGCATCGCCCAGATCGCCCGTCCTTGCACACTATAGCCGATCGTATCGAGTCGACATATACTCGGATAATTCGTCGCGAATGAATCAAGCACAAGATAAACCTGATCATAGGTGTGGTAAAAACCCCGATTGAATATTTCATCCTTGTAAGCCTGATAATCTTCAATAAGGATATGGATTTTATAACCCGCAGTCTTTAATTCTGCTATTTTTTTATCCGTCACCAGGGCTTTTGCAAAATCCTGACCAGCATCGATAAGCGTTATATCAAACTTCCTCAGTTTATAAACTTCATCGTGGTCAGGAAGATCGATCTTAACCAGCCTAACTGTCTCGCCAGCATATGCTGCAATAAAACTGATAATCAAAAGCAATATGATGATAGATCTTTTCATCCTACTCCTTTATGACGACTATCAAACCCCAGTCGATGTTACAACTAAACAGTTTACTTGACTAAAATAACTTTTTCCCAATGCCTCGCTGCATTGGCTTCAAGCGATACAAAATAGGTACCAGCAGGGACCAGACGACCAGAATGATCTGTACCATCCCACATGACTTGGTCGGATTGTCTTATAGTCGAATAGTCCCATTGTCTAACCAACCTTCCATTTGAATTATAAATCTTCAACTCTATGCTCTCTGCCCTACCTGTCCCGTAGGATGAATGTGTTATCCTATCGGGATGCCCTGTGCTAAATTTGATATTCGTAATCTCTCTAAATGGATTAGGATTTATTGATAGAGTCAATTTACTAGGTTCTATAGAATAACCCGGTGATTCATTGATACCAATAACAATATCAACTTTCTCCAGGCAGGAATAATCTCCCCAACCATATGCCGCATTGGTTCCTTTTGTATAGAAATAATACTCGCCTTCAGCATGATCAGTAAACGAGTAAGATGTATCAGTAATGCTTGAAGAAACCGTAGTCACATCACCGAATAAGCAAACCGGCGAGATATCGTCAACATAAAAGCCACTTTGCAGGGTATTGCCATCAGTCATGCAACGGAATCTGAAATAAACAGATTTGCCAACCCAGTTAGCCAAAGAATATGCTTTTCTGACCCAACCACCGGAATTCGCATTATACCGATTATCCATGCAAAACCACTCTTTTTGGTTCCATGATATTTCGGCAACCGCAACATCATAATTCGTTTCAAGACTATACCAACACCAGAATGTCAGGGAATCACCAGGCTCCACTAAATAAGGATGGAGCGTGCGAACTGCGTGGTTCATGTTGTCCTGATTACCTGAAAAGAAACTATGTGAACTGGAATGCGACTGGCTTGTGGATAACGTAAAACCTTCAAGTATCCAACGACTTGTCCCTGATTCCAGGTCATCTTCAATAATAGACGGGCTGGCAAATTCAACTAATTCCCAATGAGTCGGATGATTATCAAAGCTATTCAAGGCATGCCAATAGATCGTGAAATCGGTGCTTACTGTACCCAAAGGGTAAATAATTGGCGGCGCCACAAAACCTTCCTTAATGAGGATCAATGAATCAGAAAAACCCGCAAGATATTTCGATGATTTAAAAACTTGTCGTGAGATAAAATCCAGTTGACTCGTGCTTTGATAAAATGAAGTACCTATCTCCGCGCCATAGAAAAGTGCTGATAATCCTGCCAACCATTTATTATATCCATAAACCCAGTCTCTTGTATTACCACAAGTCGGATAAGGATTAGAATGAGATTGACCTGGCGTATAAGTACCACCGCCAATCCGGTTCATCATACCCGCCATATATGCGCCCTTTGAATCGTAGAGCGTAGAATCTGGCGTACCTGCTGCTTTATACCCCCAGGGATACATAACCTGTTCACCGTAACTGTGCAAAGAAAAACCAGTGGAGATACCATGCGTGCGAATGAACTCTGCATAAGCCCATACCTCATCACCTGAATAAGCAAAAGCACCAGGGAATGTCTGACCTGATGGAACATGACTGAGCTGCCCTTCATCAGCAGCCCCCCAGTAACCATCAACATCGCCACAAACTCCGCCGCCATAATTGCGGTTTGGATCAGTACCAATGCTGCCGCCAAAGGGCTCACGGTTTTTGCGCCACATGTTCATACCAGGATAGTCATAATCATAGCCATCGACATTTATCACGGGCCAACAATATATCTCGGTCGTATTGATGATCTCCGTTATCTCTGCGACATTGCCATAGGAGACAAGCATGGAATCAGCAAAAAACAAAACCGCCTGCGGCGTAGCCCATTCGCGTGAATGATGGGCCCCGTCAAGTGTAAACCTGGGTTCATCCTCTTCTATATTGACATTATCGGATATTTTGATGCCGTATATCGTCCTGCCGAGGTACGTTGGATTGGGTAGTGAATCGAGCTTACAAATACTCGGATAACTGGCTACAAGATCCTGGAGCGAATCAACCATGTCATTGTATGAACAATAGGAACCTCGATATTTGTTCTTTTCAAATTCAAGGCTGTATATAGTGATCTCATAGGGCAACCCGGAAGCTTTGACCTGTTCTAAACCGCGTTGGTCCATAACCAGATCATACCATTCACCACCTCGACCCGCCGCAACATCCAAGTCATATTTGGGCGATATGCGCGCCAAATCAGACCACGAAGATACATACACCCGAACTACCATATCCTGAGTAAAACCCAAGGTAATGACAAGACACAAAAGCAACAGCAATTTCTTCATTCTACCTCCTAAAGGTCTTGTATAACACCACAAATGCAACCTAAAACAGAGTTTCTATCGAGACTTAAATCTAAAACCAAAACTCTTCCTTAATATATATCCCTACTAATAATATACGCCAGAATACTGAATTTGTCAAGTATTGATTTGTCCGTAAATCTGCCTATAATTAATCGATGAAATTACTCCTTACCGCTGATATCCACCTCAAAAAGGGCAATTCAAGACGAATCGATGTTCTAAAGTGGTTGATCGATAAAGCCACTGCGCTCGAAGTAGACTATTTCATCATTGCTGGTGACCTGTTTGAGTCAGATGCCGATGCTAGAAGCCTGCGCCCAGAAATAAAGAAGATCTTTGAAAAAGCAACCACCGAATTCCTTATCCTCCCAGGTAACCATGATGCCAAATCGTTCGATCCTGATTATGACTATGGCAAGAATGTCATCCAGCTAACCAAGACACCCTTTGAAATAATCAAAGCCGGTGAGCTGATCGTATGTGGTGTGCCTTATCAAAACAAACGTTTCAGTGAATGTATTAAAGATATCCCGGATCAAATCGACTTGCTAATTGCTCACGGCACTCTCTATGATCAATCATTCATATATTCCATGCTCGATGATGAAGAAACACAATATATGCCAATCCATCCAGCAAACTTAGAGAATATTGCACGTTTTGTTGCCTTAGGTCATTTACACAGTCGTAATATTGAGAAAAAATATGAAAACACATATGTTATCTACCCTGGTTCTCCAGTTGCGCTTGATACAAAATGCAACTCGCCAAGATATTGTTATCAAATAAATATCAGGAAAGATGAAATCACAATAGGAAAAATCGAGGTGGCTATCTCTCCGTACTGGAATACCAAAGAATTCTTCGTCTTTCCCGGCAATGAGGAGAAAATAATTAAAACAATACAAGATCACCTGATGAGTATTAAAGAACAGGATATTATACCGCATATCGTAGTCAATGGTTTTATCGCTGAGACTGATAAGGATTTCAAAGCACAACTAGAGGTTATTGAGCAGAATTGTCTGGAGGATTTCCCTGAATTGAGAATTGATCACGCAGCGGTTCAGTCATGGGATAGGATCATCAAGAATCCAATCATCAAAGGATTTGTCGATAAAACTGACAAACTTGACGATGAACTACGTATGAAAATCTTTGAGATCACTTTTCCTGTTTTCAGTGAAGTACTTGAATGAAAATAGAAAAATTCAAAGTCCGAAATTACGGTCCGATAAAAGAATTGGTTCTTAAACCCGATAAGTTTCAGTTGATCTTTGGCATGAATGAATCAGGTAAAACTGCGCTCGTTGAAGCCTTAAGCTATGTGCTATTCAAGAAGAACCCCCTCGTCCTGAGATATGGCAAACCTGAAGATGTCACACTCGAAATAGAAAATAACGGTACCGTTTATACGCTGCCTACAAAGAAGATGAAGTTGCCGCTGCCCGCCTCTGAGATCAGTGGTATCATGTATGTCCAGGCATCAGAATCCTCGGTTTTTGGCACCAAAGGCCAAACCAGTTTCTGGGATGGTATAAAGTCTATTTTCAGCAAGATAGGTAGTGGCATGACTTTTGCCCGACTCGATGAAAAGATATTCAAGGCAGTTGGGCTAACACCCAGGAAGGCCGAGTGGGTAGAAGAGAAAAAAGACAAGATTGAGGTAGATGAAAAAAGGAAGGAACAGCTTGAAGCCTATCTGCAGAAAATAAATGATATCGAAAAAAAAGAAGCCATCTTGGCTCAATCTATCGACCGGAGCAAGATGTTGAAAAGGCAATTGACCAAAATAGAAACCTCCAGGAATTACAAAAACTACAAAGAGCTATCCTCACTCTATACCGATTATCTTGAAAAGAAAACCGAATTACAGTCCTTTGAGCGGTACAAGTATGATTACCTGACAACCTGGCAGCAACTTGAACTAAAGCGACAGAAGGGAAGAAAAGATGAAGAAAGACTAAAAGAAATAACTACGGAAATAGAGAACGCAGAAAAAAACATCGTGGAACTGAAACGAAATCAAGACGTCATCGATATCAAAGGGGTTAAACAGTATCTTATTAGAGCCCAACAAAAAACCAGGACGTCTCCTTTTATCTACCCGTCAATCATCCTCGCGGCATCAGTTGTTCTCTCAATTGTCTTGTTCTTTACCGTAGGATTCATTCCAGCCGCGGTATTATTCGCTGTTGGCCTTGTGTTCGCTGCTTATGGGCTGTAT
>JAUWGT010000112.1 GCA_030606265.1 Candidatus Stahliibacteriota bacterium
ATAGTAAAATTCTTCATAAATGGCGGAGATTTCAATAGTTGTGACCAAATGAAATCAATAAGCCGAGAAACAACCCTAACTGAAGATACGATAGACAAAAACTTGATTTATGCACTCTTTTATTATTTAACAGAACGTACTTGCACTACCTTAAGAGAAAAAAAACTCCTTGCTAACATAATAACTATAAAAGTGCGATTCTCGGATTTCAAAACTATCTCAAAGAGGGTTAAAATACCTCCAAGTAATGCCCAGCAGGTAATCTTTGAATACGGCACACGAATTTTACAAGACCTTTTACAGAAAAGTAAACGCGTACGACTTATCGGTATTGCCCTTTCTAAACTCCAATACGATGGCTTACAACCTTCAATATTCGATATGAAAAAACGACAGCTCAATCAATTAAATTGTGCATTGGATAGAGTAAGAGACAAATTTGGTTTTAATTCTCTTTACCCGGCAAGCACAAGCATTATAAGAGACAAGAAATTCAATGATATTTACACAAATCCTAAATGCTAATATCGAAATACTAAACAAATTCAAATATCTAAATTCAAATGCCCCAAACTTCAACCTGTATTACAAACATCCTAGATTTCCTATTGGAACTTCCGGTTTTGAATTTTGAACATTAGAGTTTGGGTATTGTTTAGGATTTAGAATTTTGAAATTAGGGTTTCGCCATTATACTCCTTTTCTTTATCACAGCAATTATGGGGTTGGCGGTTCTACCTTTAAAACCCTTTTTGAATATTTAAATAGATACCGCATAAAAAGCTGTGGCATTGTTGATGCTACATTCTTTGGACTTCCTGAATTTATAAAATATGCAAAGACCTACAATATAAAACCAATCATTGGAGCGAGAATCCCACTCGCGACCTCTTCTATCCCTCACCTATCATCACAAGACTCTCACTTGCCATATGTCATTGCGAGAAGCGAAAACGCCTGTCCTGTTAGTACTGAGTGTAATCGAAGTGAGCTTGTCGAAGGGAAGCAATCTCAAGAAAATTTCAAAACCGACCCCACAATTTCAAGAGATTGCCACGCCCTGCGGGCTCGCAATGACAAAAAATTATACCCCGATGGAATTAGTTCCAATCTCTATCTATTTGCAAAAAACCAACAAGGCTATGAAAATCTGTGTCAGATCTTAACCGCACATGCCTTTGGGGATATTGATATTAACCTTATTAAAAAACACTGTGGGGGACTAATTCTGCTCTCAAGCTCAATCAGATTATTAAAAGAACTAAGTCCGGTACTTGACAACAAATATTACTTATTACTCCCCTACCACACAGCTTTAAAACAAGAATTCCCTTGTATCGCTGCTAATGAAATATTATACGTAACAAAAGAAGAAAGAGTCCTGTATAAGCTTATGTGCAAAATAAAAGATTCTAAATATGAGTATCAACGTAGTTCTCCACACCATCTTCTAACTAATGAAGAATTTAATAAGGTATTCTCTGATTATCAGCAGGCAATGACAAATAACAGAATATTAGCAGAATCATGCAACTTCATACCGGAAAACAAAGGTTGGATATTCCCCCAATCAAAACAAAAGCTTTGTGAAATAATCAAACCCATCACCAAAAACAGCAGGCTAACCAATGTCGAGACACAACGCATTCAATACGAGTACAAAATTATAGAAAAAATGGGGTTTGAACCATATTTTTGCCTGGTTTACCACCTGAAGGAATTTGCTCTATCAAAAGGTATCGGAATGAACGTACGTGGATCGGCAGCAGCATCCTTTATCCTCTATATCTTAGGTCTATCACTTGTCAACCCGCTAAAATACAAACTTCCATTCGAACGATTCTTAAACCCCCAGCGCAGTGAACCTCCAGACATTGATGTTGATGTCGAATTCAATCAGCGCGAACGGTTAATCCAAGAAATATATCAAGAGTTCGGTAAAGAACACGTAGCCCATATATCAGTAATAAACCGATTCCAATATAAAGCCCGTTTCCGGGATACCGCGCGTGCCTTTGGTATCTCGCCGCAAGAACTAAATAACATAAGGAACCATTTAGGCGAAAAACTCATTGAAAACATATACCGAATTGCTGAACAGATCAATAATTATCCCCATTATTTTTCATGCCACGCCAGCGGTATTGTAATAACTCCCTATCCAGTCGTCAAATACATACCCCTCTCCCCCAGCCCAGCCGGCCAAATTACTCAGTTTGACAAAGATGGTATTGGCATGGTTGGTCTAGTTAAAATTGATATCCTTGGAGTACGTGGTTTCCCACAGCTCTATCTATCAAAAGAAAATATAGATTTCAATGACCAGAATGTCTACAAATTCATTGGTACCGGTAAAACCCTGGGTTGTTTTCAAATTGAAAGCCCTCTGGTAAGACAATTCTTACAGAAAATACAGCCGACAACACTCATGGGGATTGCCAATGCGATCGCCGTTATCAGACCAGGACCAGCACGCGGTGGCATGAGAGAAAAATTCCTAAAACGCCTGAAACGTGAAGAAAAAATCGAATACCCCCACCCCAAACTCAAGAAAGCATTAGAACAAACCCTTGGCATACCTATCTACCAGGAACAAATCTTACAAATAGCTCATGATTTTGCTGATTTTTCTTTAAGTGACGGTGACATGCTACGTCGGGCAATGACCAAGGAAAGAAATTCATCACGTATGAAGGCGCTGGAAAAGCTCTTTTTTACCAAAGCAACAAAGATTGGCTATAGCCAAAAGGAAATCGAAACAGTGTGGGACCGCATACGGGCGTTCTCCTCGTTTGGATTTAATAAAGCCCACAGTACCACCTATGCAACCCTTGCTTATTTATCTGCATACCAGAAATTCTATAACCCGCTTGAATTTTTCTGCCGGCTAATAAATAATCAAGGCGGTTATTATCCTACTTATGCCTATATCAATGAAGCACGAAGATGGGGAGTAAAGATCCTGCCACCAGATGTAAACAAAAGCGAAAGCAATTTTTCTATTCTAAATGGTTCACTCATAACCGGTTTGGGTGAAATAAAAACCCTTTCTTATTTGACTATCGAACGTATCATAAAATTACGCCCATTTAAAAAAGGACAGGACTTTTTTTCCCGTGTTCGTCCATCAATTGACCAGGGTGTGTCATTGATAAAATCCAGCGCACTGGACACATTTGGACAAACCCGGCCCGAGCTTTACTTTATACTCTTAGTTTCAAGAATTTCAAAAAAACCTATATACGAACTCCATGAAAAAATTCCTCAATTTCGTGATTTCGATTCAGAAACAAAGCTATGCGATCAACTCCACACGATCGGTTTTTTACCTGGTTACCATATCCTTGAAGTTTTTTGCCCCAAAAGGCAAAACCGAATAAATGATCTTGTCACGGGCAAAAAGAACACTGTTACCGGTACACCGATTACCTGGCGAACCGTACTCACAAAAAATAAAAAACCAATGTCTTTTGTCACTATTGATGATGAAACTGGTATTCTTGAAGTCGTAATATTCCCTAACAAATATAAACCACATTCAACCGGTCCGATAATGGAAATCCAGGGGACGATCAAAGACGATTCTCTGATCGCCGAAAACTATAATAACCTATTCCTACCTTGAAAACTCACGATTTTTCAGAACAATTCGATGGTTGTACACATGCACATGCATTGAACCGTGGGTCATTTCAAAACAACGATCTTTCTTATCTCGCTATTGTCGCCAGTTTCCAAACTGACAAAGTATACACCATTAGGTACACGACGACCTATATTATCATCACCTTGCCAGGTGACGTGCATCGGGCAAAGAGCACAGGGCGTGAGGCAAGACAGATCTTTCACCAAACGTCCAGTAACGTCATATATCTTCAGTTGTATAGCCTCTCCGGAGTACCCTGTGTTAAAACTGATGTTCAGTATATCTCGGACTGGATTCGGATAAACACAAAATATCGGTGTTTGAATACCAGACTCGTTATGCTCTGTAATACCATAGATATCGAACCATTCAAAGATCACTGCAAGCAATTGAGTACGTGTCATGCAATTTGGTCGTCGATGAACCGCTTCAAGCCCAACACCAAAATAGACTATTTGAAAACCACTCGTTTGATCATCAAACCATATTCCTGCACAATCAGTATGGGTCGTATCATAGAATATGAATTCATACGACTGTCCGTCAGAACCAATCACATCGCGAGAATACTGATTTGCCGCACCACCAGCGCCCACCGTGAACAGGTTACCAGTATGTTGACCAAGTAAATCAAACGTATCAGAATAACAAAATACCATATCAATCGAATCGTTCAATAGTTGAGCATGCAAATAGTCACTAAAAAACTGAGTACTATGGATCTCCTCGCCGATATTCTGCCCGGTCAATAGGAGTTTACCGCCATTATCAAGAAAAAACGCAAGGCTATCTTGTTCTTCAGCGGTGATATTATCAGTCACTGCATCACCTGTATACCAAAGAATAGCATATTTATTGAAGGCACTGACCATGCTAATCGGGAAAATACCCTGGTCAACCGGTGCCCATATCTTATAAGTGATATTCAATGAATCGAGTGGAATCCTGTAATATTCATCATAGCGTGCTTGATTATCACGGTTGATCACCAGTAAATCAGTCGGGTTTAAATAAAAGTCCATATCAGAGATTGAATCAACCGTGACATAAATGCCATCTTCAATAAAATCAGGATAGGGAATACAGGTGAAGATAAAAGCTCGGTACAAAGAATCTAACAAATGAAGACTGAACACGCCGCTTACAGAATCAGTCATTGCGCTATCAATATAAACAGAACCCGTATCATCGGCAAATTGGAAATAGAGCTTTGCGCCAATCCCCCAACCAGTCGATGAATCAACAATCGCCCCAATCACATCCAGCAAAGGACGAACCCTAATTACCTTATTTAGGGTATCATTCTCAGATCTTTCATCACCACCTAAAAAACTGAAGCATTGAAAATCATAATGCCCTGTATCAGGCGGTATCCACAGGTCAAAGAACCTTATTGTATCCTCCTCACAAAGCGCCAAATCTATTATTGTATCTGCAGAATATGGTCCAGTGACTTCAAAATAGACATTTGATAAAGGTTGAAATCCATAGTTCACGGCACTTATTGCGATTTCAACGGAATCACCAGTCAGTAAATATTGTCTTGGTCCGGTCGCATACAAACCATTAACACCAGCATCAAGGTCCCTTATCGAATCCATCAGACCTTCAAATCCCATGAATACCATATAAGCAGAAACCCAAGCGTGATCACGATTTTCTCCCCAGGTTCGGGTCGGCGGTACACCGCCATCATCATCATAATCCTGGATAAGCAAACTATCAGTAAGTGAATGATGATAATCAACATAGGTTCCATTCTGCACGATCCGCGCGGAAAAATTATATGCGTTCGCATACCAGATATTCCATGAATTATTCCAATTACCTGTTGGCTGATAGTATTTCATGTAAGACAAATAAGTATTGAGCCAGGCTACACCAGTTGATGTATCAGCATCGAATAAAGAACGGCATAAACCCCATACTGCAGTACCACCTGACATTGCCCAAACTTCATCGTTTATATTGGTATTTGGATCTGCTTCTATCCAAACCCTTACACTCTCAGCAAGAACCAAAGAAGTATCCATGAGTGTCGGGTTACCTAAATCCTTACCATATTGGTAAAGCATACCAGCCGCCATAGAAGTGACTTTCGGGTGAAGCCGGCGGTAGATAGGTAATGGATCGTCAAAAGACAGGGGGTGATCCATGATGTATTTGGCGCACGTATCAGCATATGACAAGAAACTTGTGTCTGCAAAAACACTTCGGTATTTGCTTTCAGCAAACAAAGCCAGACCACAATTCCAGACGCGATAATAATCACTATCTGAACCCTCTTCATCATAAGCAGGGAAGTTCATAACATAGATCCAGGCACGCCGGAGATTTGTAAAATATATGGTGTCTCCAGTGATTTCATAGTGTCGACACCATACCCATATAGCTTCTTGAGTATTATCAGTCTGGACAATCTCGAGTTCGTCTTCGCCTTCAATTATACCACCAAATTCAGGGTTCAAAGAATCAGATACTTGTAGGGAAGCGATAAATGTTGCGGTCTGACATAATTCATGGATATAGCTCCATGTCTGCCAATTACCCCGGACCATATCGACGTCATATTGCATCACTGGTTTTGCCTTTGGTATAAGCTGCGCTTTTTCTAAATCTTCCTGGTCCCAATAAGGTAATGCAGCTGCTATACTGAAAAATATCAGGATACTTACAATAATTTTTTTCATAAATTCTCCATTGTTACATCATTATTTTAATGAAATAATTAGTCATGTCAACGTACTCACCATAAGCTTTTTCCAGAATGGAAACAATACACTTGATTTTATTGGATTTTTATCATATGATGATGGAATGATTCCCCGCTCAGTATTTTATGCATTAATAGCACTTATTCTCATTGGCATAAGCGACAGTATTAATAAACGAGCAAGACAGGTGCATATTCCGATAAGGTCATATCTTTTGATCGAAGCACCTTTTTTTACCTGCACAATTCTTATCATTGCACTACTGCAAACAGGCATTAAAATCAGCTGTGTGGATATAACTTACAGTCTTATCGGTGCGGTCCTTTCTTTTGCTGCCTTCACCTTGATGTTGCACAGTCTTAACCATGGTTTTGCACACATCAACTATGCGATATTCCGCCTCAGCTTTGTGTTTTCATATACAGCAGCACTTATCTTTTTGCATGAAAAAATAGGTTTGAGTAAAGTAATCGGTCTGGTCTTAAAAGAAAAGGTTTATATGCAACGCCTCGCCGGTATTGCATTAGGCATTCTTGCAATAGTTGTTCTGGGTTGGTTATAGGACAAATATGAGTAATTTTTACGGTGAATTCGCTGCCCTGGGCACTGCCCTGTGCTGGTCTATCGGTTCAGTTTTCTTTACTATATCATCAAGACGTATTGGTCATCATATTGTTAACCGGCTGCGTCTGGTCGTTGGTCTCATATTATTATTAATAATACATTATGTTCTCACCGGACAACTCATTCCACATGGAGTTACTGGATACCACTGGTTTTGGTTTGGCCTTTCCGGTATTGTAGGTTTTGCAATCGGCGACACTATGTTATTCAAATCATTTGTCCTCGTTGGTCCACGGATTAGTATGCTCATGATGTCCCTGGTACCGGTCTTTGGTACGCTCATCGCCTGGTTATTTCTCCACGAAGTCTTAGACCTAACCACGATAATAGCGATTACAGTTACTCTAATTGGAATTGCGTGGGTGATCCTATCGCGTAGTCAAAATCATCGTAAAGAACACCGCTACACAATTGGACTCTTATGTGGTATAGGTGGCGCATTTGGTCAAGCCCTTGGTTTGATACTTTCTAAACAAGGTCTGGCTAATAATTTTTCTGCGCTTGACGGCAATATTATCAGAATATTCACCGCCGCGATCGTTGTCTGGTTAATTTCACTGATACGCGGCAGTGTACCCATGACATTCCGATCATTAAAAGATAAAAAAGCAGCACTCGCTATGGGCACCGGAGCATTCCTTGGACCATTTTTAGGTGTATGGTTCTCCCTTATCGCTGTACAACTCACCTATATCGGTATCGCCTCTACGCTCATGGCTTTGCCGCCAATATTCCTGATCCCATTATCTTACTGGGTATTCAAAGAACGAATAACTACCTCTGCAATTTTGGG
>JAUWGT010000143.1 GCA_030606265.1 Candidatus Stahliibacteriota bacterium
GCCTGAAATTACTGTATGGCCGTGTGCATATCGGTGGGCAACAGGGAGTATTTCATCTATAGAAATATATACCATTACGCCTGCAGTAAAAGCCAAGAGCGAAGCAAGGAGATTTACCGATAAAAAGGGCAATAGTATCAAGAATCCGATAAGCGCGCCAATCGGCTCTGCAATACCAGATAGGAAGGAGACAACAAATGCTTTATTTTTGTTTTTAGTAGCATAGTAAATAGGCATTGATACTGCGATACCTTCAGGAATATTGTGGATGGCAATAGCAATCGCAATGATCGCACCAAGCCTAATGTCAGTGAGGGTTGTTCCGAATGTTGCTAATCCTTCAGGAAGGTTATGAATACCAATAGCCAATGCAGTAAAAAGACCAGTTCTCAAAAGTGGTTTATCTACCTGATTTTTTGCTGTGGTAGAAGTTTCTATGAAATGATGGGGATTTTTTATTTTTGGTATGAGTATATCAATCAAACCGATGAAACCGATTCCTATAAAGAAGGCTATAACTCCCCATAATTCTCCCACGTTTTTTATTGCCGAAGGCATGAGTTCCATAAAAGATATATAGACCATTACACCTGCAGAAAAACCCAGGGAAAACGAAAGATATTGCATCTTTGGTTTCTTGATAAAATAAGCAATAGCGCTTCCTATTCCTGTTGAAAGACCAGCTAAGGTTGTAAGAATTAAGGCAGTTCCAACATTTTCAAAGCAGTTCATTTTTTGATCAGAACTCTATAACTTGTATAATGATGTTTTAAAAAAGAGGGGCCTATAATTTCTTTATTAACATAAAATCTATTTTTTTGTATTAGTTTAGAAGGATATAAACCATGCAGAATTCCAGAATCTCCAGTAAATAATTTAAAGAAAATGTTATGAAAAACATCTTTTGGAAATTCCCCGAACTCAAGGCAAATATACTTGCAATTTTCTTTTAGAATCCTGTGGATTTCCTCTAATGTTTTATCCTTCTCTTTGTAATTTAGGTGATGATATAGTAGACAAGTAAATACAACATCAAATTCCTGATTTTCATAAGGCAATTTAGTAGAGCTTCCAAGTTTATAATCTATTTCGTGTCTTTTTTCTTTAGCTCTTTTTTTTGCTATCGCTATCATTCTCGGAGCAATGTCAATTCCATAAACCCTGCAAGACCTTTGGTTTCGTACAGGGTAAATAGAGCCTTTATCGAAACTTTTACTAACCATTAAATCTAAATTTCCAGGTCCGCAACCGATATCCAAAACTTTTTCATTATCATTCAAATTTGCTAATTCAATTAATCTCTTATCAATTTCGTTTAAATTATATTCTGCCCAATTATCGTAAATGACTGCGCCAATGTTAAGAATTTTGGTAATTGAGTATTTCATGATAGATTATTCAAAAATCAAATAACGTCATGATTAAGATATGGAATACGGTCCTGGAATAAGGCGCCATGCCCATACATATTCCAGCACAGTCCAGGATGTAAGCAATAAAACGAGTGACCATACCATTTTTTGATCAATAGATTTCGCCCTGCGAATTTTTACATATGAAAATAAGGCAAAAATAGCAATGAATACAGCAGTAGGATAGGTTATCCAGTGTGTTTTTCCTAATAATCCAAATTGGGTTATCATAAGCATGTGCAAAATCCATATACCCAGAAAATGTCCAGAGGCAAAACCGAAACGAACGGGTAAATACTCTTTTTTAAGGAGAAAGATCGTAAAAAAGGCCAGGATTAATAACGCAGGTAAATAGTGCCAGTGCGCGATATCGAGCCATTCGAGATGTTCCAGATATTCACCGAGAAATCCCCATAATGCAAGTCCAGAAATAATCCCCCATTGATTGGCTGCTGTACTATTTGATTTGTGTCCTTCGCTCGTCACAAATGCAAAAATAGAGAAAACAGCAAGCAAACCGCCAATAATATGGTAGCTTGTTTGACTATATCGGGAAGAAAAGACCAGTAGTATATAAAGGGAACCAAAGCAGGTAAGGGTAATCAGAAATGTTTTTGCCGCGCAGCCTATTCTGTTCGGTTTTTTTCTATTCACTAGTTATTTGATGTTTTTTCATCTTGCGCCAGAGTGTGATCCGAGAAATACCCAATGCGTCGGCAGTCTTACGACGGTTTCCTTTATTCTGACGTAGTGTTTCAATAATGACATCCTGTTCCATTTTCAATAAGGGGTTTTTATTTATCATAAACGTAGGTTTCAGAACCCCGTTACTATGGTTGACGTCGTCAGGTAAGTGATGAACATGAATGGTTCTACCCGTACAGTGAATAAAAGCATGTTCAATGGCATGCTCGAGTTGTCGTACATTGCCTGGCCAAGAATAATCAATAAGGACATCCATTGCATCCTGAGACAGCTGAGAAATAGCTTTACCGAATTTCTCATTAAAAACAGTGATGAAATGTTTCACAAGCAGCGGTATATCACCAGATCGAGTACGTAGTGGTGGTAAGGTTACAGGTACCACATTTATGCGGTAGTAGAGGTCCTGACGAAAGGTTCCTTGGGCAATTGATTTCTGGAGATCGAGGTTTGTTGCAGCGATTATTCGGACATCAACCCTGATGGTTTTCACACCACCAAGAGGTTCGAAGGTTTGTTCTTCAATAACCCTAAGTAGTTTCGCTTGAACAGACAATGGGATATTACTGATTTCATCGAGAAATATCGTACCTTTGTCAGCAAGTTGAAATTTACCCGGTTTGTCACCACGCGCATCCGTAAAAGCGCCCTTCATGTAGCCAAAAAGCTCACTCTCTATTAATGTCTCTGGTATTGCTGAACAATCTATCTTAACAAATGGTTTGTGTTTTCTTGGTGAATTATGGTGAATTGCACGCGCCACCAATTCCTTACCAGTTCCTGTCTCACCGGTGATCAAGACAGTTGTGTTCATCGGACTTATTGTTTCTAAAAAATTGTATACTTTCTGCATTTTTTTATTTTTACCAATGATCTTCTCGTAGCTGTATTTCTCGTGTAATTCCTCAGTGAGTTTTTTGAATATAGAGAGATCCCTAAAGGTTTCAACCCCACCAATAATATTGTCTTGTTCATCTATTAACAAAGCAGTGTTCGCACTGATTGGCACAATTTTACCTTGGCTATTGATGATTTCAATCTCATAATCGTAAATAGGTATCTTTGTTGCCATTGTTTTTCTTAAAGGACAATTGGTTTTGCATGTTTCGCTTTGCATAACCTCATAGCATTGTTTTCCCATGACATTTTCTGCTTTATGACCGGTTATCCTTTCAGCAGCAGGATTAAAGCTCGTTATGCGCCATTCATTGTCAATAGTCAATACTCCATCGGTAATAGAATTGAGGATGGAAATGAGTCGGGTATTTTCTGTGTATAGATCTGCATGAAGTTTATATACCTCTTCGATGTCACGGAAGTTTACTATTAACCCTATATTATTGCCTTTAACATCTTTGAGCGGTGTTGCATTTATCGAAATGGTAATGGATTTGTTCTCAGCGTTCTTGATCTCAAATGTAATATTGGTTAGTGATCGACCATGCTTCAGACCATCGTTTATCAGTGATTTGCTAATGTCAAGTTTACTCTTGAATACTTTGTTAAAGTTCTTACCAGTGATGTCAATTGCAAGATAGCCGGTTATTCGTTCTGCACCTTTGGAAAAACTGATAATTCTCCAATCATTGTTTATTGCAAAGACACCGTCAGAGAACTCTTCGAGTATTTCTTCTTCGCGGTTATTAGCTAGTGAGGGATTCTTTTTTTCATCCATGACGAAATGGTTGAATGCTACAGTAATAAATTGAGGATGCTGCCTACGAGAAATGCTGAGAAGATCATTATAACCGTTGCTTTTATCATGTCGATAATTCCCAGTTCTTTTAAAAGAATTGCAAATGTAGCAACACATGGGAAATACATGGTCAAAATCACACTTGCAATAATGAGTTGTTTTAGTGAAAGTCCTAACGGCGCAAGCATACCAACAGCCAGGTCCTTTCTTAAAAAACCAATTATCAGAGCGCCAACTGCTTCGAGCGGCAAACCCATAAGCTTCGTGATTACCGGTGCAGCTATTCTCCCAAAGAATTCAATAATCCCCAGCGAATGGAGAAGATTTACAGCAAGGACACCTAAAAGAACAAAAGGAATAGCTTCTTTTAAGAACCATTTAATACGCATCCAAAGTTTTTTCAAAAGAGCACCGAAATAGGGGAGCCGATACGGCGGAATTTCCGTGAATATTTCGGGACTCTCACCTTTTATTACCAGGTTCATCAATATACCGAATACAAACCAAACAACAAATAATGTGCCAAAGACGGGGAATAGCCCTCTTGCTCCGTATTTTCCTATCAAACCAAATATCATTGCTATTTGTGCCATACATGGGATCGCAATTGCCATGAGCGTAGCAGCAATAAAGCGTTCTCTTTTTGATTCCAGGACTCTTGTTCCAAGCGCACCAGGTACATTACACCCAAGACCCAACATCATGGGGACGATTGCCATTCCATGTAGACCAACTGAGTGCATAAGTTTATCGAGTAGTACCGCAAGTCTGGGGAGATAACCTGAGTCTTCGAGAAAACTCAGGACAAGATAAAAAGCGACTATATAGGGTAAAACTGCGGCAATAGGAACGAACAAACCGGTAGTGAGTAAACCGAATGATTGGCCGAAATCTATTTCTCCATCAATGAGCTGGCCAATAAGGATATTGTGAATTATGCCCTGACTACCCAAGACACGCGAAAATGCCATCATTATTGGTAACCAGAGCTTTTCGAATAGTGGTTCGAATAAATAACCGATTAATCCTTCACCAATGAACCTGATGATTGTAAAGACAACGTACATTACCCCTATGGCGATAGGGATGCCGGTCCAGGGATGGACAGTGAGGTCAGAGAGACGTTCAGCCAGAGTATGATGTTTGTGTCTGATTACTTGAACCTTCTCGATTATATTACCGATTTCACGCCAGCGCTCAGCATTTTCGTACTGGTATTTTCCTTTCTTTGCTTTTTGTAATCGGTCAACCAGAGTTTTAATGCCTTCGCCGGTTATTGCAACTGTGGGGATGACAGGAACTCCAAGAATCTTCTGAAGTTTTTCCACCTCGATGGAGATGCCGATGTGTTTTGCTTCATCCCAGAGATTGAGTACTATAATCACCGGGATGTTTTTCTTAAGCAGCTGCAGTGTCAAGTTCAAATTTCTTTCAAGATTCGTTGCATCGACGACATTTATTGCAATGCTGTTCTTTTCGTCAATGGCTTTATCAAGCATTTCAACCGCAACTTTCTCAGCCGGGGATGTAGGATCGAGACCATAAGTCCCTGGAACGTCAACGACATCAATTTTATTCTCTCCGGAGCCCACGCAGCCCCTGCAAAATTCGACGGTTGTACCTGGATAGTTCGAGGCGATAACGCTCACGCCGGTTAAGCGGGAAAAAATCACACTCTTGCCAACATTTGGGTTACCCACAAGGAGAATCTTCTTCACTTGCATGTTAATCAATCCTAACAAGGATTTTGCGCGCCATGCCAAAACCTATTGCTACCTGTGTATTGCCGACTCTAACGATTATCGGACCACGCATGATTTGACCACTGACTTTGGTTATCTGAATACCAC
>JAUWGT010000103.1 GCA_030606265.1 Candidatus Stahliibacteriota bacterium
CCTTGGTTTTTGATCGTGATAAACAAGTCAGCAGTTTCACCAGGGTCAAGAACACCGTCATTATTACCAAATAATGTATCAACGACTGTATAGTCTTGGTATGTCAAATGCGGTGCATATACAGTGATTGAAGGATAGAAGCAAATACTATCATTTATATGATGAACCATAAGCATCAGATCTATTACATGTCCAGCCGGACAGTTATCAGTAACACTAAAATTGTAAAAAGGATTTGATAATGAAGAATCATCTACAGGGATATCACCGTACCAGCTTGAATCGATTGTTAATGACACATAAGGATCAGATTCCAAGAGTAATCCATAAACTGAATAAGCAGTTTCGAGTCCGACATTTTTTATCCATACACCATAATCAATTGTTTCGCCAGGATTCACAATACCATCGCCATTACCACCTAATGAATCGTCAATGATTGTTAAACCCATAGTAAGCCAGAGACCAGTCATCACCACTGGTACATCTGCTTCATAGCGATAATAATTTGCTTTGGTTACTGTCACCTTCATAAAACCAGGTGTGGTTATTGGTATGATTGGTATATTAATTGGTGCGCCTGCGCCTTCAGCAACACCAATGATTTCACCTTCAAAGGCTAATGCGATTATTGAACTGTCATCTGCCTGAACTGTGAATGATGTGACACCAGCGATTACTGTTGGCGGATGTGCAACAGTTAGATTCTGCGGCATTTCAGAATAGAGTGTTGTAAAGGCATCACCGTGCATGTGGTAGAGGTGATAAGTGATGACTTTATAAGTATAAGGTAGAGGTGGAAAAGGTGATGTGTGGAGATAGTATTTTGCCGAGACATTGGCAAAACCTGGGCGTAGATTCCAATAGCCGATCATATCATAAAATGGATAATACGGATCAAATTCAGGCCAGAGACCATCATAAAGACCCCAATTATAGACGTCAGTTACAAAAGAATAACCTACTTCAGAAGGGGCAATACAACCCAAGGCGCCATAATTCATTCTATGGAATGCTTCAACAAAGCATTGATTTGCAGAATTGAATTTTCCCGTTACACAAGCTATGGAGAAAACAAACGGATACATGTTGTTGTTCAAACCAGCTAAATCACTAATGTGGTATGAAGGGTCACCCCAACCTTGTATTGAGCCTTGCCCACGATAATTGACAATAAATGCACCGGAATTTATTGCATTGTTTATACCTGTTGCTGAACCGCCACCTGGAATGCCCTGCGGAATTGTATCAGTAATGTAACCAAGCCCTGATTCGCCGAAATAAGCAACAACCAGATCTGTGTTTGGTGCTGTTGACCATAGTCCACCTGGTGGTGGTGGTGGGTTTGCGTACTGACGCTCAGGAGTTTTAGCAAATACATTACGCAAGAAACCATTTATGATTTCTGAACAGAGAAGAAACCAACGTTCAATTTGTTGAGCACAAGATAGTAAAGCATGGTCATAAAATCCAGCATTTGTATACGGTGATCTTTCATAACTCAAAAATTTATTTATCATTATATCAAGGTGTACTGCATTTTGTGCACAAATACGAGCGACATTCAGGTCGGGTAAACTGTCGCCATCAGTATCAGCATATTTGTTATCTCCTATTGCTGTTGTGGGAATTCCATAATCGTCTCCTGAATATGGATGATCAGACAATAGTAGCACTGCCACTGGTGGTATGCTCCAATTATTATAAGCACTATCAATAAATGATTCGATCGCCTCGACAGTATTGCCACCGATTTGGGATAGGGTGAATACCTCAGTTGAAATACCCTGGAGTTTGCGCCAGTTCTTTATTGTATCTGCCCATGTCTCAAAGACTGAATCGTCTGGTACGATTATGATGTATTCATACCCATCGCGTTGTTGACAAGGCGTGTTAAAACCAATCGTGGGTAAAGACTTGTAGTTAAGAAGGTGCCCTTGCAAAATCGGTTCCCAGTACAGACTGCGTAATCGGTCTTCGCCAAAATGACCATTGCCACCGAGAAAATCTACGCGCATACGCAGGTCTTTATACACAATTAAGTCTTTTGTAATAGGATTATACTGAAACGGTGTTATTCCTACTATCACAACATCCACACCGCGGATCTTCATAGGTTTAGATAATATTACAGGGTTGTCTGGATAATATGCATTACGATTATAAATAGCCATATCTTTCTCATAGCGTAAAGGCATAGTATCAGTTTCTAATGGGATATTGTGTGCTGGTGCGATAACTATATTGTGATATACTTCAGTTTGTTTAGAAAGAATTGTGACCCGTGCCTGTGCACCTTGTGGGATTGCTATGTACCGTCCCATACCAGGTAGGTTGGGTGCACCTTCATTATTGGGTAAGAATACCCCGGGGATGGAAATTGAGTGCATGGGAATGCCATTAAGCTCGATATTGTCGATCGTCATTTCTTTTAGAGAAAAGACAATTTCCATACCTGAAGGTGTTTCTGAGATTGGCCTGAAACCATGACCTGTATGCCAATTGCTGTTAAAGCTGATAATTTCACCAGGCAAGGCTGTTGATAGTAATGCAAATCCTAATATGAGATTTCGCATCCTCCTCCTCTATAGATATTATAGGAGAAACGAGTTAGATGTCAAGGTGTGTTCTCGGTGACTTTTTGCAAAGTATTGTTTTGAAGGATATGGACAAAATTTTTGTAGGGACACGCCATGGCGTGTCCCTACTACTGTAAAAACCGAATTACAAAAAGTGGAGAGGATTTGGGCTAAAAGATCGGTGATTATTTCTTTTTCTTGAACTTCTCCTCTAATGCTGCATGGGCTGCAGACAAACGTGCAATAGGCACCCGGTAAGGCGAACACGATACATAATCCATGCCGATCTTATGGCAGAAATGGATTGACTTTGGGTCTCCACCATGCTCACCGCAAATACCTATTTCGAGCTTAGGCTTGGTTTTCCTGCCAAGTTTAATGCCCATTTCAAGGAGTTTTCCAACGCCGTCAATATCAATTGTCTTAAACGGATCATCTTTTAGAAGCCCCATTTCAATGTATTTGGGAACAAACTTTGCCACATCGTCACGAGAAAAACCAAGGGTTGTCTGCGTCATATCATTTGTGCCATATGAGAAGAAATCAGCGAATTTGGCAACTTTATCTGCGGTTAGTGCGGCGCGCGGGATTTCAATCATTGTGCCGATCATGTACTTTAGTTTCACGCCATATTTCTTTATAGTTTGCTTGGCGATTTTATCAACGATCGCTCTTTGATTGGCGAGTTCACCAGCTTCCATGACCACTGGGATCATGACTTCTGGTATCACCTTTATGCCCTTCTTAGTGACTTCACACGCTGCTTCAAATATCGCTTGCGCTTGCATTTCGGTTATTTCCGGATACGTAACGCCGAGTCGACACCCGCGATGTCCAAGCATGGGGTTAGACTCGTGTAAAGAGACCACTATTGATTTAAGGTCGTCAAATGGTACATTCAAATTATCGGCGAGTTTCCTTATTGACTTATCATCCTTAGGAAGAAACTCATGTAAAGGTGGGTCAAGGGTTCTAATGATCACTGGTAAACCATCCATGACTTTGAAAATACCGATGAAATCCTCACGTTGCATGGGTAATAGCTTTGCTACTGCTTTTCTTCTTCCTGCCTCATCCCGGGCAATAATCATCTCGCGCATTGCAGCAACACGTTCAGGTTTGAAAAACATATGTTCAGTACGGCAGAGTCCTATACCTTCGGCGCCATAATCGCGTGCGATCTTGGAATCTCCAGGGCGGTCTGCATTCGTTCTTACACCCAGTCTTCTAAAGGAATCAGCCCATTTCAATAGTAGAATCACGTCTTTTGTCATTTCCGGTTCGATTAGTTTTACCTTACCTAGGATGACTTTTCCTTCGGTTCCATCAACGCTGATTATGTCACCTTTTCTCACCATTGTGTTGCCTACAGTGAATGTTTTGGCGGTCAGGTTGATGTTTATTTCACTGCAGCCGACAATACACGGTTTACCCATGCCACGTGCAACAACTGCAGCGTGTGAGGTCATGCCACCGCGTGCCGTGAGAAAACCTTTTGCTGCTTCCATACCGTGTATGTCATCAGCAGAGGTCTCAAGTCTCACCAGGATAACTGCCTTGCCGTCTTTTTTAGCAAGTCTAACAGCTTCTTCTGATGAAAAAACGACTTCGCCGACGGCAGCACCGGGTGATGCTGGTAGACCTTTAGCAAGGCTTTTATATTTGATTGTTGGGTCTATCATGGGGTGAAGGATCTGGTCCAGTTCAGCCGGTGTTACACGCAGCACAGCTGCTTCTTTTTTTATTAGCTTCTGGGTTACCATATCAACCGCGATCTTAATATTGGCAAGGGCAGTTCTCTTGCCAGCTCGTGTTTGGAGTATCCATAGTTTCTCTTGTTCAATAGTGAATTCAACATCCTGGAGGTCGCGATAGTGTTTTTCCAGTTTATTGAGTAGGCCAATGAGTTTATTGTAAGCAGCAGGTTGTATCTTTTTCAATTCAATCATCTTTCTGGGGGTTCTAATGCCGGCTACGACATCCTCACCCTGGGCATTCTGAAGAAACTCGCCATAGACTTTGTTTTCACCAGTCGCCGGATTGCGTGTGAATACGACCCCGGTTGCAGAGTTAGTTCCCATATTCCCAAAAACCATTGACTGTACGTTTATCGCAGTTCCCCAATCATCAGGTATCTTGTATATTCTGCGGTATTCTTTTGCCCGTGGGTTGTTCCAGGAATTGAAGACTGCGCCAATTGCTCCCCACAGCTGTTCCCGGGGATCACCTGGAAACGCTTTTTTTGTTTCAGTCATGACCAGCTTTTTGAATTGTTTAACGATCTCTTTCCAATCATTACCACTGAGGTCGAGGTCTGACTTGGCGTTCTTTTTTTTCTTCAGCTTATCAATGAGGGTTTCGAATTTCTCTCGAGGGATCTGGAGGACGATATCTGAGTACATCTGAATAAAACGGCGATAGCAATCATAAGCGAATCGGTGATCACCAGTCTTCTCAATCAATCCGTTTATTGTTGAATCATTGAGTCCAAGGTTGAGTATTGTATCCATCATGCCTGGCATTGAAGTGCGGGAACCAGAACGTATTGAGAAGAGAAGCGGATTTTTCTTGTCACCAAACTTCTTGCCGGTAAGTTTTTCCACCCTTACAATGCCTTTTTCAACATCTTGTTTTAATATTTTTGGATATTTCTTCCTCTTGAGGTAGTCGAGACATAATTCTGACGAAATTGTGAAGCCAGGCGGTATCGGTACTCCAAGGTTTGACATCTCCGCAAGGTTAGCACCTTTTCCACCGAGTACGTTTTTCATTTTTGCTGAGCCCTGTGCTTTTTTGCCACCAAAATTATAGACTAATCTTCTGGGCATTTCATTACTCCTTTCATTGTTGACACAATTGATTCAGACGGATATAAGCGGATTCAGACGGATTTTTATTTATTCGCATCCGTTATTATTCGTTTAAATTCTAAGATGCTTCTTTAAGAGCATCTTGAGTTTATCAACTGATTTTATTTTTAATTCATAATTCACTTTTGCCGTGGGTTTGTTCAATGTCATCAGTTTGCGCAGGTCGACCGGCGTTGCCATTACTATCGAATCAGCCGGTACACTATTGATGCTTTTCTCGAGTTCTCTTACTTGCTTCTGCCCATAGCCCAGGGCTGGTATAAGCATACTGATCTGTGGATATTTTGCATATGCTTTTTGTATTGACCCGATAACATACGGTCTTGGATCGACAATCTTCTTGGCTCGAAATTTCTTGGCGGCAACAATACCAATACCAAACGACATGCCACCGTGCGTGAGTGTTGGACCGTCCTCAACAACGACTACTTTGCGGTTGCGAATCAGTTCAGGTTTATCAACGATGCACGGGGATGTAGCTTCGAGTATTGTAGCTCGCCTGTTCAATTTTCTTATATTTCCATTGAGCAGCTTGACATCCTTACGTGAAGCAGTATCGACCTTGTTTATTATCACGATATCAGCAAATCTGACATTCGCTTCACCAGGGTGATACACAGTTTCATCACCAACACGGAATGGATCAACGACAACGATATGCAAGTCAGATTTGTAAAATGGCAGGTCATTATTACCGCCGTCCCAAACAATAACATCAGAGATCTTCTCGGCTTGTTTCAAAATTAGTCCATAATCAACGCCCGCAAAAATAGTATTGCCCCTCATAACATGTGGTTCATATTCTTCACGTTCTTCGATCGTGCACTTGTGGTGGTCCAGATCAGCCATCGTAGAAAATCTCTGTACGGCTTGTTTTTTCAGGTCACCGTAGGGCATTGGATGCCGGATCGCTGAGAATCTTATGCCCTCCGCGTTGAGGATATCGCATATCAACCTGGTCGTTTGACTTTTGCCGGCACCGGTTCTTGAAGCACAAATCGAAATTATCTTTTTCCGGGATTTCAGCACCGACGATGTACGACCGAGTAACCAAAAATCAGCACCCGCGGCAATAACTTCGGATGCCTTGTGCATTACATAATTGTGAGAGACATCAGAGTAAGCAAAAACCACAACATCCACCTTAAATTTTTTTATCAAATCAGTCAATTTGGTTTCAGAAAAAATCGGTATACCGCGTGGATATTTTTTTCCCGCAAGTTCCTTGGGATAGTTACGTCCTGCAATATTAGGTATTTGGGTGGCGGTGAAACAGACCACTTTAAAATCTTTGTTTTTTCTAAAAAACACATTGAAATTATGAAAATCCCTTCCTGCTGCGCCCATGATCATCACCCGTCGCATAAGAATTCCTCCTTTCAATTTGGAACCTTATTATAACCTAAAAACCAGTAGAAGTCAATGATATTAGCTGAGGTTTACCCACATCTTTAAAATTCATTACGATTATTATTGTTCAAGCACAAATGTTACTGTTCGAGCCCTGTCGAGAACATACATTAAGGTACTTCTCGATGCGTCCCTTACGGGACTTACTCGAAGGATAAAAGAGAAAAGAAGGGGCTGTATCTCTTAAATAATTACCGAGAACATAAAATGTGGGTAAACCTCAGTATTAGAGATTGAATATTGAGAGAGATTTGATTTTTCTACAGAATCCCCTGGAAATAGTACTTAATCATTGACAAGACTAAACTTTTGAATATAATATAATGTCATAAGGGCGAGTAGCTCAGTTGGCGAGAGCGTCTGCCTTACAAGCAGAAGGTCACCCGTTCAAGTCGGGTTTCGCCCATGTTGTTTGTGTTTGGTAGGCAAAGATTGTAATAAAATCGTGATGGAGAAATAAGGAGACGGGTTTTGCCAAAAGGAAGACAAGTTATTAGAGGAGGGCTAAGACCCCATCTCGATGATCCGTATTTAACTAGAAAGAGTTACAAGGAACCAACTCTTTGTCCACGTTGCGGTTTAGTATATAGACGACGGCGGTGGCAGAGAATCCTGGATTTTGACCCAAAACTGGCAGTCGAACAGCATAAATGTCCGGCTTGTCGAAAAGAAGAAGATCATTATGTGATGGGGATTGTCTATATAACCGGTAATTTTTTCAAGCAGAGACGTGATCAGATTCTCAATATGTTGAGAAACGAAGAAGCTAAAGAGGTAACTCACAACCCGCTTGATAGAATCATTGATATTATGGAAAAAGATGATGACGTTCGGGTTGAGACCACCTCGGAGAATTTAGCGGTTCATTTGGGGAGGATGCTCTATCATTCGTATGGTGGTAGCGTGGAGTATAAATTCTCAGATGACCAAAAGTTGGCAAGAGTTTATTGGAATAGAGAAAAGAAGGAGGAAAAATGAAAATAAAACCGCTTCATGATAATATTCTTGTAGAGAGGCTCGAACAAGAGATGAAAAAGGGCGGTATAATTATCCCTGATACGGCGAAAGAAAAACCTCAACAGGGTAAGGTAATCGCAACCGGCGACGGACGCAGGGACGATAAAGGGAATAGGATCCCGCTTGAAGTCAAGAAAGGTGATATTATTCTCTTTGGTAAGTACTCTGGTAATGAGATCAAATTGGAAGAAAATGAATACTTGATCATGCGTGAAGATGATGTCCTGGGGATTATTGAGCAAGCCAAGAAATCAAAAGGAGACTAAACATGGCAGCAAAAGAGATTAAATTCAGCGAAGACGCAAGAAGGGCGATCTTAAAGGGCCTCAAGATATTATCAGAAGCTGTAAAGATTACCCTTGGTCCAAAAGGAAGAAATGTGATTCTTGAGAAGAAATTTGGAGCACCAACGATTACAAAAGACGGCGTGACGGTAGCAAAGGAGATCGATCTGGAAGACAAATTCGAGAACATGGGTGCTCAGATGGTCAAAGAAGTAGCTTCCAAAACGTCTGACGTTGCTGGTGATGGAACGACCACAGCAACGATATTAGCCGAAGCGATTTATCGTGAAGGGTTAAAGACTGTTACTGCTGGTGCGAATTCCATGGAAGTCAAGAAAGGAATCGACAAAGCAGTTGAATCAGTAGTTGACAATTTGAAGAAGTTATCAACACCAATTAAAGGGTCGAGCGACATTGCGCAGGTTGCAGCTATTTCGGCAAACAATGATAAAGAAATAGGTAAACTCATTGCCGATGCTATGGACAAGGTTGG
>JAUWGT010000154.1 GCA_030606265.1 Candidatus Stahliibacteriota bacterium
TTTCGTCAGTCACTTAGAGTGTTCAAAATGCGGCAATAAGCTGGAGGCGGATAGACGATGGAATCTTTGTTCGTTTTGTGGTAAACCTCTAGTCGTTCTTTATGACCTGAAAAAAGTTCGCAAGGCAGTCAAACGCGAGGATATAGCAAAACGTGCACCAAACCTGTGGCGTTATAAAGAATTGCTTCCCCTGCAGAATAACAAAAGCATCCTTTCGCTCGGTGAAGGGTTCACGCCATTGATCCATGCCCGAAACCTCGGTGAAGTTTTGGATTTCGGTAATCTCTATATCAAGGACGAAAGCCAGAATCCGACCGGTTCATTCAAGGACCGTGGCATGTCGGTTGCGGTATCCCGGGCGCGTGAATTCGGGATACAAGAACTGGCGGTGCCATCAGCTGGTAACGCCGCGGTATCTATGAGTGCGTATGCGGCACTCGGTGGTTTGAAATCCTTTGTTTATATGCCCAGGGACGTGCCCAAGACCTTTGTTATTGAATGTATAGCAAGAGGAGCTCAGGTAAAACTCGTGGAGGGCTATATTACTCACTGTGGGCAGCAGGCAGCTCATGATGTAGCTCAATATAGCAGGTTTGACATGTCAACGCTCAAAGAACCATATCGTATAGAGGGCAAGAAAACCATGGGTTTTGAGCTGGCGGAACAACTTGACTGGAACTTACCCGATGTTATCATCTACCCAACTGGTGGCGGTACTGGTCTTATCGGCATGTGGAAGGCATTTGAAGAACTCAAGAATCTTGGTTGGATAAAATCGAAGTTGCCGCGTTTGGTATCAGTTCAAGCCAAAGGGTGTGCACCGATCGTAACCGCGTTCAATCAAGGGGAAGCTACGGCAACCCCGTGGCGTGATGCAGAGACCATTGCCGATGGTTTGCGCGTACCGGCAGCGATCGGTGATTTTTTGATTCTGCGTACGCTAAAGGAAAGCAAGGGTACGGCGATTGCGGTTCCGGATGATGCAATGATCGAAGCGATAATGCAGATCGGAAGCACCGAGGGTATTTTTTGTTGTCCTGAAGGAGGAGCAACCCTCGTTGCCTTCAAATACCTACGCCAGCAAGATTGGATTCGCGAGAGTGAAACTGTGGTATTATTCAATACCGCGAGCGGGATAAAGTACGCCCACTTATGGGCAAAAGACCTTCGTTTCTAATGGCTACAGAATTGAAGACAACGCAAGAAATCAGCCTCGGTCCGAGGAAACTCGAAGACCTTCTTTCCGAGGCTTTTCGTATCTATAAAAGCAATTACACGAAACTTTGGGCGATCGCTGCGATTACCGGTGTTCTCAATACGTTTTTTTTCGTGGCAATATATGGAGCTATTTTTTTGTTTCCTTTGCTCAGCGAAAGCGACAGGATGATGAGTGTATTACCATATATGATTATCGGTGGCGTGCTTGGCTACATTGGTTTTATCATAGTCAGTGTTTTGGTTCAATGTGCTTTGATTTATTTCGTTGCTGTGCAGTATTATGATAAAGACATTGGTTTTAGTGATTCATATGGGTATGCTTGGTCCCGACTGGGCACTGCGCTGGGGACGAGCATACTTGTTGGTTTGGCACTCGGTGCTCTTGTCCTGACCGTAATCGGCATACCTTTTGCCATTTATCTTGGTGTATGTTGGTGTTTTGCTTTGCCGTGTGTGATGATTAGGGGAACGGGTATCATTGAGGCATTTTCTAAGAGCTATGCTCTTGTCAAAGGTAATTGGTGGCGCGTGTTCGGCATCAATCTAATGTTTGCAATAATCGTAGCGGGTATCAATTCGATCGCTGGCATAATCCCGGTTCTTGGCTGGGCGATCAGCACGATAGTGGGGATGCCTGTAGCTGTGCTTGGTTCAGTCCTTTTGTATTTTGATCTGCGCGTTAGAAAACAAGATTATACTTCAGGGGAACTTGCCGAGGAACTGAACACAATTAATACCCGCTGAGTCGGGCGGCCATGACCCAAATGAATCAGACAACCACGGCAATTGACAACTATCGCAAATAACCTATAATCAAAACAGAGTCCATGATGAAAAGATTTATGAATGTTATTATTTCCAGCTTTCATCTTGATAAAGGTGATGAAAGGAAAAACTGTGGGTATTTTGTCGGTGGTTTGAGCATCGTAGTAAACCTCCTTATCTCGGCCGTAAAGTTTTTCTTCGGCATAATGGTGAATAGTATGGCCCTTATCGCCGATGCAGTCCATTCTTTATCCGATGTTGCATCCTCACTTGTTGTCATTATTGGCTTCATGATCTCAACAAAACCGCCCGATGAAAAACATCCTTTTGGACACGGCAGGGCAGAAAGGATTGTCGCAATAGTTATTGCCTGTATGCTGATAGTCGTTGGTCTTGAGTTTTTCATGAACGGCATTAGCCGGGTTAGAACGCCTGTGCCGGTTGAATCCAGCTCGTTGATTATTGTCATTCTTGCGATGACAATTATTGTAAAGATATTGCTGTCCGTTATTTCCTATGATTTTGGCAAGCACGTTAATTCGGCGGCTTTAAAAGCAGACGCCTGGCATCATGGTACCGATGCGGTCTCAACGGTTCTCGTTGTTATTGGTTTTATTCTATTTCGGTTTGGATTCTATCAGGTTGATGGAATTCTTAGTATCATTATCGCCCTGTTTATTGTGTATACTGGTATCATTATGATTTTTGAGTCAGGTAGTACGCTTCTCGGAGAGGCACCATCAGATTATTTGATTAGCGATATCAGGGCGACAGCGCTATGTTGTGAAGATGTCAGTGATGTACACCATATTCATGTCCATGATTACGGCGGGAAGCTCGAAATAACTGTCCATGTCCGTTTGCGCCGCAATATTCATCTCGACGAAGCGCATAGGATAGCGTCATTGGTTGAGTTGGCGATTAAACAAAAAATTGAAGGTGCAGAGGTAACTGTGCACCCCGAACCGATTGGCGATAATGAAGACTTTGGATGATCAGGGTGGAAAGATCAGCATCTCTTCTTTTCGTATTGAAGATTATGATAGGTTGATCTCCTTGTGGCAGGATGCGGGCTTACCATATAAGCCCAAGGGTCGGGACCGACGTGACTGCATAGAACGCGAACTGAAAACTTCAGCCGCTATTTTTTTAGTGGCTGAACGTGAAGGCAAACTGATCGGCTCTATCTTTGGTACCCATGATGGACGGAAAGGTTGGATTAACCGGTTGGCAGTAGCTCCAGCGCAACGTACACAGGGGCTTGGCGCGCGGTTGGTACGAGAAGTGGAGGAGCGATTACATGACCTGGGTATTGAAATAATCGCCTGTCTTATCGAGAATTGGAATACTGTTTCAATGGAAGCATTTCAGCGTATGGGTTACAAACGTCACGGTGACATTGTATATCTTTCAAAGAGAAAAAATCCTGATGTCTGAGCGTGTAATATATCGTTGATATGGAGGTCGTATGAAGAGGATCGGTATTGTCGGTGGATTGGGTCCTGAGGCAACAGCTGAGTACTATCGGATAATCAATGAGCTTTATCAAAGAAAAACCAAAGGTGCTTATCCTGAAGTCATTATCTATAGCGTAAACATGAAGGATTTTCCTTGTGCGGTCACGACCGACAGTACTGAGAAGACTGTAGCTTGGTTGGCTGAAGCCGTGCAGGTACTGTATCGCGCCGGGGCTGATTTTGCACTCATTGCATCTAATACACCACATATTGTTTTTGACGATTTACAGGCACGTTCATCCATACCCATGCTCAGTATTGTTAAAGCAACATGCCAGGCTGCCAGGAAATCCCGTTTATATAAGGTGGCGCTTTTAGGTACGAAAACAACGATGAGCGCAGGTTTTTATCAACGTATTTTTGCCAAGGCAGGCATTGATATTATTACCCCTGAAGAATCTGAGAAGGAGTACATTCATAATAAGCTGATGAATGAAATAATGCACAATAATATCTTGAAGGAAACAAAACAAGGCCTGCTTGTGATCATCAAGCGCATGATCGCTGAAGAATCTATACAGGGGGTTATCCTTGGTTGCACCGAGCTTCCTCTTATTTTACCGAAAGATGAATTCAGTATCCCTTTTCTTAACACGACAAGGATCCACGCGGCAAGTGCCGTGGAGTACAGCCTGGGAAAAGCGTAAGGCAAAAAGTAAATACCTAAAATCCAAAATACCTAAACGCCTAAATGAACCAGATGAACGAAGAAACGGGAAAAGCATAGGGCGAGAAACAAGATAGATATTAGATGGAAGACAGATACTAGATGCTGGATTCTAGATGCTAGAAACAAGGCAGATTTTAGATGCAAGATACTGGATGTTAGAAACAAGGTAGATATTAGATACTAGAGACAAGGCAGATATTAGATTCTGGATGCTAGAAACAAAGCAGATTTTAGATACTGGAGACAAGGTAGATATTAGATTCTGGATGCTAGATTCTAGTGAGAACCTATATAAAATAACATCCAAATAAATATAAAGAGGAGGTATAATGCAAAAACCGTATAATAAGGTGAAACACTTTACTGATTTGATTGTCTGGCAAAAAGCTCACAGCTTATTTGTCGATATGTATATAAAATTCGATAATTACCCACGAAAAACCGGGGTAAAAACAGTCATTGAACAGATATTCAGAAGTTGTGGTAGTATTAGTGCTAATATTGCAGAAGGGTTCAATTCTCGTAGTACTAAAAAGTATGTCAATTATTTGGAAATAGCACAAAAGAGTGCAGCGGAAACAGAAAACTGGGTCTATAAAATAAGAGATTGTCGAATAATAAGAACTCCAGTCATAAATCCTTGGATAGATATCTGTGATAACATCCAAAGAATGCTTCAATCACTCATGACAAATTTAGAAAAAAAGAGGCGATAACAGAAAAATCCTATAATCTAGTATCTATAATCTAGTATCTTTTGTCTGTTATCTCCCTGTTGACATCATTGGTTTGTTTGTTATAATTAAAGGTGCAGTGGGAGCGCATCGCAGACGTAAACCTCAACCGATTAAACGAGTCCCTGAAATT
>JAUWGT010000102.1 GCA_030606265.1 Candidatus Stahliibacteriota bacterium
CCTGAGTAAATCTGTCAATAATGAACTCACGTTCAATTGTAACTAAAGCAAGGGCTTTTTCATAGGGCGACTTAACGAGTATTTTTGCGACATCGCCAGGTTTGTACTTTTCTTCATCCGGGATAATCTCCACGTGGTCGTCGTCGCTTCTTCGCCACGATATATAACCAGCACCAGTTACGTAAAAGTAGGTACTTGTAATGATTGTATTATTACGGGAATCCTGACCCTGAGCTTTGATTATGTAGAAGCCAGTTCTTTCAGGCATAAAGGACTTAGCGACTGCACTTTCACTGGTCTTCACTTTGAATTTGCTGACAATACTGTCTTTTTTCTCAGTGATCCATTCGTATCTACCTTCAACACCAGCCTTGCGTACACTTATCCACTCCCTTCGGATGATCTCGACACTAATGTTTTTCCCAACCGTCAATTCACCATCGGGTCTTGTTGTGATAAACTCGAACCGGCTTGATTTTTTTATTTCGATGAACGTTTTCTGGGATTTTATCCCGATATAATACTCACCACAATGGACCAGGCAATTTGTTCGTCCTGAAAGGGTTTGTCGATTCTGGGCGGTCACTGATCCTTCAAGAGTAAGCAACATTGTTCTGCGCATATCTTCCTGAGTGAGTTTCTTCTGTATCTTCATTTTACCATATTGGTCAAGCTCACCAGCATCTGATCCAATAACCCCTTCGAATTCCCAGTCCTCATCATCGTACCAATAAGATGGACCAAATCGATAGCCTTTATGACCAGGTGGTGTATAATATGAATGATCAAGGGTTATTGTCCACTCGGCACTCTCTCCGGCCATCGGCCCGCCGTAGAGATAAGTCCCCTTTATTTCGCCCTTGAAATCATCGCCAAAGATGTATTCTTCTTTTTTGCTCTGTGCCTTTACTTCGAATTGTGCAGGTCGGTAAGCTTCGACCCTGAATGAACCGTAGAAATCACGTTTAACACCAGGTAGGTCAGCAGTTATTTCGTACCAACCAGTGGGAGCATCTGATGCAATTGGGAGTTTGATGTCAAAGGAACCATATTTTGAAACAGTGATTACCTTGCTATATATCTGTTCATCCCGCGAATTGTAGATTTTGAGGTCGACGCTTTTGACACTACGGGATATTCGCCACTTACCCTTATGTTTTTCTCTTATGATACCTTTGATGTACACATCTTCGCCGCTCTTGTAGATACCTCGCTCAGTGAAGATATAAGTCTGATACTTCTTTGGTTCAGGACGCCAGTCATATGAGATACCAAACTCATATGGATAAACACCAGTGCCTTCATCTGATACAACAAATGTTTCATCATTACCGCTTCTGGCAAATACCCAAATCCGTGGTTTGTTCCAGTCGTTCTCAGGGACTAGACCTAATGGCTTCCACCCTGGTGTTTGGACCAGACCGTCCTGGTCAGTTTTGCCTTGCCAGAGTACGCGATTTTTATCATCACGTAATTCGACTTGCGCATTGTAGAGGGGTTGGGCATCTTTCAAGGTCGTAACCCATACTAGATTATTTTCCGATGAGAATTTAGCGGAAATGCCGATATTTGTTACCTGGAGCAAACCTCGGTAATATCGCCGACCATAGCGAAGTTTTTTGTATGCATCGATCTCAAAGAAAACATAACCAGCGTCTTTGTTTTGTAGAACATCCTTAAGTTCAAGTGGCACCGTGATTCGTTTGTTCCTTTCACCATTGATTTTCCATTTTTCATTAATGTCATAATTAAACACCGGATTGTACTTGCGCCATCCATAAAATACACCACTACTTAGGACCGTGGGGATTATCTCACTTCGTTCCAAAAGCGCCAATTTTTTACCTACCCGGTTTACATTGATAACAGTAACTGGATGTCGCTTTGCTGAATACGATTCAACGATCCCGCGACCAGTAGCTATTTTGATCTGGGGTTGGTAATCTGTTGTTTTGAACGTCGCGACGATATCCTCACCGAGTTTATTGTTGAAACGGTCAGTCAGTTCTTTATCAATAAATACTTGATATTTGGTATCGGGTTTAAGATCTATATAGACATAGAGTCGCGTCGAGGAATGTGTCCAGTTCTTATAATGCTCAGGTATTTTTATTACCGGGTCAAATTTGATGTGTTCGATAAAATCTTGGTATACCACGGGGTTGCTGAACTCGAACCTTACTGACTCCTGAGGGTCTTGTATAGTATTATCAAGACCCTCAAATCTGAAATAGTTAAAGGTTCGAAAGATTATGGTTCGTTCATGTTCCATACCATAGTCACCTAAAGCTCCGGGTAAACCCTCGAGCAACTTGATCATCACCTCACTTTCAATTGGTAGCTCGCGGTCTGGATTGATAACGATCGTTCTTTCTGATTTCCAGTAGGCACCGATTCCCTGTTTCTCTTTGTCAGTCATGGGTCGTGTTTTAAATGAAACTGGTTTTTCAAAACTTTTTTCGTCGCGCACGAGTAACTTGATAAATGATTTCACTTTTCCCGGTGACATCGGTTGATTGAAAAGAAGATATATTTTGTGGTTCAGCTCAACCCATTTCTGATTGTGATATGGGTTTGAAGTATTGAGCTGTGGTCGTGCGGTAGTGAACTGCCAGGTGTAGTCTTTTTTGAGTTGGATTCCGGTCAAGGATTTTGTGCCTTTAGGAACTGTGCATGTGTATTGGGTTCCACCGACCAATGGTTGATCAGGAATAAAAAATACGGTGGATGTCCCGCGCCATCTGAATCTACCTTTAATGTCCGGTTTGATTTCAAGTGGTCCACTCTTTTCAAATTCTGGTACGCCTTCGAGGGGAACCATCGGCTGATTAAAGGAGACGAGTATTTCACCTACTTCACTCAGTCCTTCGGTCCCGCCTTCCGGTGTTACATAAAGGACTTCTACGTCTCTTTTTTGTCCTTCCGGGATTTCAAACCCAGCTTGAAAAGCTTTCTTTTTTTGACATGATAATGTAAACGCTATAAATATTGATATGAACAATATAAATAATTTTTTCATACTACCTCCATTCTGAAGTTTAGCTAAAAAAGGGATACTGTCAATAAAAACACCATCCTCTACCATTGTAATTTGGGCGATGTCTGATAAATCACCTGTCTGCTTCAGGTAGAGGCATTGCAGGAGTATGTAGTTGCCAGGACGTTTAGTTAATATAAGAGTATATCAGGTTATCAGAAAATCAGTGGGAAGCACATCAGAGTCTTAGGATATCAGAGCTAATATGTTATCTGATCTGCTGGTTTGCTGATATCCTCCATACTGATGTCCTGATTTACTGATCCGCGCTTTTAGTTTATTTGGTTTCTTTTGTTTTTTTGCTGTGTCATGGTATTTTCACCATCTCTTGAGATCGTGTTTCGTAAACGTCCATTCAGGAATGTAAAGGGTATTGCCAAAATCCAGTTTATACCAAGGGCTCAGATCCGGGTCATTTAGATTTCTTAAAACATGTATATCCTGGGCAGGCATATAACTCTGGCTAAGCAAGAATACTTTCTCACCGGTTCGGGGGTTTGTCGCCATATCAGTAACCAGGACTGCGTGGCCGGGAAATCCACCTTGGATAAATATGTCACCGATCACCATATCACGGTGGGTTTCAATACATTGCGTTTCCTGGCTTAGCGAGTAAGTTCCAGCGTATGCAAAAATGAATTTTAAATATGCACGGAATGTATCATACGAAGAATCTGAAGCCGCGCGTTTGTGCCAGGTTACAGTATTGCCACTGACTAATGGTCGATCCCCTGAAATCCATTTTCTGAAGCCAACTGCATCCCCATTTGTAAGATTGAAAGTGATACTATTGAATTCTTCTCTTGAAAATAGGTACTCTGCATACAGCCTGATTATCGCATCAGCGCATTGCTGCAGGTCTTCTTGGCCCACGTCAATATCGATTACCGCGTAGTGACCGCTTTGATAGGATTTCTCATTACCATTATACAGGTATACTTTTGGATTGCCAGGTTTTAAAGGTAGGTATCTTAACCAGTTTTTGAAAGAACCAATAGAACAGTATGACCGCTCATAGCCAGATGGTGGTTCAAGCTTATTGAATAAGCAATTTTGTGCATCACGCACATCGAGCCACGGATACCTATTTATTTCCAGGTGATTGTTCGAATAAATATACTGCCCTCTTATGTTAACTTGATAACTCAATTTTCGGTATGTTGCCGTGAAGATATCATAGCCTTGTCGCAAATCATGCCAGAATTTCAAAAGTAAAGTGTCGTTATCTGCAGCTTGTGTGAGCTCTGACCAGCCCTGCTCATCCAGCTTGCTGGGAAAGATATAAAATGGAATTCTCTGTTGACCATTAGATTTCGCATCAACACAGATTATATACAGCTCTTCGATTGATTCATCGCCGATCGGGATACAACCGATTGTCACACAACTGCCATGAATACGTATTTCATTGCCAAGAGTGCCATTTTTTCCTAAAATGCTGTCTGATTGATTAGGATAGTTGATCTTCATGGACAAATGGAAATTAGAAAACGGATTAAAGTGATTGATATAATAAAACCCTTCAGGTATTTGAAGATCACCTTGTTTGCGCTTTGGTCCGAGCGTACCGGAAAATGCAGTAAAAGGATATTGTTTGATAAAAAGAAGAGTTTCACTGGTGTCAGGGCGTGCCCATAAATTAACCAGCCGTTCTTTTTTATAGGCTACTATTAAAATTTCTTCTGGTGGATAGTTAATGCCCCTCGTTTGAAAAAGCGAGTCGATATCGCATTCACAATTCTCTCGAGCTTGGCGCACCCGCGGGTAGTGATTTTGTACATCTTTAAATATATTTTGTCCTGTAACAATTCGAGGGATGATGAAGAGTATTACTACTATTAAAACAGAAAACATTCTATTTTTGAACTTTGCGATCATCTCGAGCGTCTGGGCATAAGAATCAACCCCAAGAATTCTTTCTCTATTCAAAAGATCACAAAGGCGTTTTCTGATACGTCTATTTGGTTCGATCAAAAGGATCATAAGTATGGCAATTATAGAAACAGAATCTTGATTGTCAAGGATGCACAATTGAACGTCGTCTCATTTTGTTATTTTGTTAATTGACAAAACGACAAAATGATGTCGTTGGCAATGATTGCTTAATGAATACTAACAATTCCAATACCTGTATTCTGATAAAAACGGATTGGTGCTAAAGTTGACTAACTATTTTGTATGGAACTGCACGTGCTCAATATAAAGTCATGCGTTCATTCGGAAATTCGGGAGCTACAAAATACCTGCTGGTTTTATTCTTCATACCGATAGAATCCATTATCAATCGATTACCTTGGTTCGCAAGGCATGTCTTACTAGCCCGGCGGTATTGGTCACGCCGAGTTTCTTCATGACATTCAATCTATGATGTTCAGCAGTGCGTACGCTGATGCCCAATTTATCAGCAACCTTCTTATTAGAATTACCTTCAGCAACGAGTTTTAAAACTTCACGCTCCCGGGGTGTCAACCCCCACCTGATCGCACTCCCTCTTTTATTCTCGCCGTTGCTTCTATGCTCAATTAGATTTTTGATGACTTCATTGGAGAATGATGGAGAGATGTAGATATCTCCTGTCTTGATAGCTCTGATTGCAGAGACTAATTCTGAATCGGCATCTTCCTTGAGCATATAGCCTTGGGCACCATTGACGAGACACTCATACACGTACTCACTATTCTTATGCATGGTGAGAATGAGGATCTTGATTTTCTTATTGTGTTTTCTGATTCTATTAACTACATCAATCCCATTTATATCAGGCATGGATAAATCCAGGATTATCATATCAGGATGCGTGGTTCGGATTTTCGGAACTATTTGCAGAGCATCGCCTGTTTCACCCACGATTCTATAACCCAGATTTTCTTCGATTATACGTCTCAAACCATGCCGGATAATCGTATGGTCATCAGCCAGAAAAATATCATAGATATTAGTCACTTTTGTTTCCTTGTTACTTTCCATTCTAGGGGCTAGAAGGGGTAATGCAATCGAGAGAATTACGTATTTGTTTGTGGGTAGGATTACTGAGGTTTTTGAAAGATGTGAAGTTGCCTGTAAGAAGGGAACAGGGATTTGATCTTCTTCAGCAGCACAGACAGAGGTTCTCCTTTTACAAAGTAGTCATCAGCACCGCATTGGATTGCGTATTTCCGTGCTTCTTGTTTTGCCCAGACAGTGCAGACTATTACTTGAATATTAGGATGGTTTTTCTTCAATTCTCGTGTGGTTTCAGAACCATCCATCCCAGACATGCGGACGTCCATGATTATCAAATCCAGACTATGTTTATTGACGAATTCAAGGCACTCCTCGCCACTATCTACAAGTCCAATTAAATCAATATCTTTTTGGCTTTCAAGATAAGACTTAATAGCTGCGCGAAACAAATCACTGTCGTCAACAACCAGTGTTTTTATTCCGTGCTCTGGCATTTTGACTCTATTCTAATGGGAAAATACCTATAATAATTGTTCCTTTACCCCGATGACTGGAGAGCGTAAGTTCACCGCCGATGAGATGGGCTCTTTCTTGCATGGTGAGGAGTCCGTAGTGTCGGATCATTTTTGAAGAAATTGATTTTGGATCAAATCCAATGCCGTTGTCTTTAACCTTTATTCTCAATTTGCCTTTTGAAGCCGTCAGTTTTATAGAGACTTCCGTTGCATCGGCATGCTTTTGTACGTTCATCAAAGCTTCCTGAATGATACGAAGGACATTGGTTTTGGTGAGGAGATTGATTTGTGGAATTTTTCTTGGATAGTCCAGATGAGCCTTGGTGTCGGTATTGATGAACTTTTGGTCGATTGATTTCTTGATTGCCTGGATTAACCCCATCTTGGGTTCGCGAAGTGGTTCTATTTCACTGATTAACCCCCGGCATCTCTCGATCGAGGACTTAATGATCTTAATCAGTTCTTTTTTTTGGTTTTTCGTCTTTTGGTCAAGGGAAGAGATATCAATCATCTGCAGGAAATATAATACGGCAACCAATCCCTGAAGAAGGTCATCATGTATCTCTGAAGCCAAATACAGGCGTTCCTTTTCTTGGGTAGTGATGATCCTATTTGTTAGTTCTCTTGTTCTTTGTTGCTCAGTTCTTAGCGCTTGCTCGGCTTTTTTTCGCTCAGTGATGTCCAACATCACTCCTTGAAGATATTGTGGGGTTCCCTCATCGTCTTTGATGGTTACCGCTTCATCCCTGAGCCATACTATTCGACCATCCGTAGAGACCATTCGATACTCCGAGATAAATGGTTGATCGTTTTCGCGAGCGTGGTTCATTTCTTTAAGCACTCGCTCACGGTCTTCATCGTGAAGCTGTTCTAACCAGAAATCGGGGTTAGCCTTATACTTTTCCGGGGCGATACCGAGTATCTTTTCTATCTGGGGGCTGACATAGAGTGTTGTGCTAGTTTCATCGAGCGCGGCAGTATAGGTGATGGATGGAAGTTGCTCTACGAGTGTTCTATATCTCTCCTCGTTCTCTCGCAGTACCTCCTCCGTCTGTTTGTGCTCGGTTATGTCTCGGATGATGTGAATGGCGCTGGATAGATTGCCTTTGGCATCAAGTATTGGATCGACTGAACCTTGAATCCAGAGATTCTTTTCGGATAGATGAAGCTCCGCATCTTCGCGTTTTTTATTTTTTTTCGCTTTCCGAAACGGACAGATATCAGGTGGAAATTCATCTCCATGAAAGAGTCGGTAGCATTTCTGACCAATAATTTTTTCCATTGGCAAGCCAAGGAACTTTGCGGTTGCCTGGTTTGCCCGGATGATGTTGTGATTCGCATCCTGGAGAACGATCAGGTCGCTGGTCGAATCAAATGTGGTCTGCCATTCCTGGGATGACTTTTTAAATGCTTCTTCTGCTTTCTTGCGTTCGGTAACGTCTCTGATGATAGCCTGGAAGCCAATTGTTTTGCCGTTTTTCTCCATAACACTGACATGGACCTCGCCCCAATGTATAGATTTATCCTTATGGACCCATCGAAGCTCAAAAGACTTGGGGATTTTTCCCCTGAGGAGTGCACTGAATATCTTGATGTGTTTGGGTATATCTTCCAGACGAGCAGAAGGTATTTTTGAAATATGCTTACCAATGATATCTTCCTTAGAAAAATCTATTCGTTGACAAAATGAAGTGTTGACTGAGGTAACGATACCTTTTTTGTTAACCGTTACGATGCCATCAGGAGCTGATTCAACTATATTTCTATATTTCTCTTCAGATTGTTTCAATTTTTCTCCAGCTCCTTTGAGTTTGGTAATATCACGGTTTACCGCGATTGCACCGAATGGTTTTCCTGCTGGGTCCTTAATTAAAGAAACCGAACTGAGTACATTGATTATAGTTCCGTTTCGGTGTTTCTGTATGACCTCACCTTGCCAATACCCATGTTTATAGAATTTTTTTACAACATCATCCATTCGATCATACGGATATTTAAGCTTAGTAACTCTATGTACGGGTTTATCAATTACCTCATGTGCTTTCCAACCATACATCTCTTCCGCAGCTTTGTTCCAGGTTCGTATTTTGAAGTCCATATCAGTTGAGATAATTGCATCAGAAACATTCTGAAGTAGATCTGCTTGATAATGAAGTTTTTTCTCAGCCTGC
>JAUWGT010000172.1 GCA_030606265.1 Candidatus Stahliibacteriota bacterium
CTTTTCCGCATCGACATAATATATTTCGCCGTGTCGTTTGAGATTGGCTTTTATATTTTCCGGGTATGAAGCAGCACCAGTCAGAACGCTCATCGGCAGTATCTTATGATCATTAACGATCGCAGTACCGTTCTTTTTTAAATAATGTATGTAGCGCATGGCTTCTAATTTTTCAAAAGCTAAAACTATATCACTGTTCCCTTGTTCGATCAAAGGTGAGTATACTTTATCGCCGATCCTTACGTGCGTTATAACGCTGCCCCCACGTTGTGCCATGCCGTGCACTTCGCTTTTTTTGACGTCAAAGCCTTCAACAAATGCCGTGTGGCAAAGTACATTAGATGCCAGAATAATACCCTGTCCACCAACTCCGCAGATGACTATATTAAATGCATCTTTTTTCATTTTTTGCCCTTTTTTGCCTTTTCTGGCGCAAGTATTGCATTACAAGTACAGACTTGTGCACATAATCCACAGCCGAAACATAGGCTTGGATCGATCACTGCGAGCGGTTTTTTCCGATCTTTAGGAAATTGTAGACTTAGCGCAGGGCAGCCGATACGCATACATAACCGACAACCCTTGCACAGATCAGAACTGACAAAATATGCGGGACTGGGTTTTAGGAGCAGGGCACAGGGTCGTCTAAATATTAAAACTGCAACACCTTTGAATTTTAATGCCTGTCGGGTAGCTTCTTCAATTGCTTCAAGATCGTCTGGATTCACGACTTTGAGAAAATCAACACCACATCCTTTAACAATATCCTCAGGTGGTATACGCTTACCTTGCTCTCCTTTAGCGAGTTTACCAGTGCCCGGATGAGGTTGATGACCAGTCATCGCAGTGGTAAAGTTATCGAGGATGAACAGGTTCATATTGCTTTTATTATAAACAGCATTAGCCAATCCGGTAATGCCTGAGTGGAAAAAAGTTGAATCGCCGATGACCCCAACGACCTTGCTGCTGAAATTCTTTCCTAAGGCTGTTTCCAGACCGTGTGTATTTGTTACTGAAGCACCCATGCATACGCAGGTATCCATAGAACTTAAAGGAGGTAATGCGCCCAGTGTATAGCAGCCGATATCACCAAATGGAATAAGCTTCAGTTTGTTAATGATATAAAAAACTCCTCGGTGCGGACAACCAGGACATAGCACAGGTGGTCTGGGCGGAACTTTATACTGACGGGTACGTGCCTTGCGACCTTTTGAGAAACTGTCACGGATGATCCTTTGGGTGAGTTCACCACAGCGAGGTATTTTATCTTTTCCAGTAACCTTGATCCCCATTGCTTTGATCTCAGTTTCCAATATCGCATCACCTTCTTCGATGATAATGATCTTTTTTACCTGACGGGCAAAGCGCTTGATCAATTTCATTGGCAAGGGATAGGAAAAAGAAAGTTTCAATATACTTGCTTTTGGAAAAACCTCTTTTGTATATTGATAAGAGATACCTGAGGTGATAATCCCGATATTTTTGTTACCCCATTCGATGCGGTTGAATGGAAATTTTTCACTGTACGCGGCTAATTTTTTTAGTCGTTCTTCCACAACGACATGGCGAAGCCGAGCATGCGCCGGAAGCATCAATCTTTTTCTAATATCTTTTATATAACCGAGCGGTTTGCGGTCTTTCCTTTTTTCAAGTTCAACTAAGCAGGTTGAATGACAGATCCTGGTCGTGACGCGTAATATGACAACCGTGTCGAATTTTTCAGATATCTCGAAACCGAGTTTTGTGAATTCCTTTGCTTCCTGGGAATCAGAAGGTTCCAGGATTGGTATCTTCGCGTGCCGACCATAATGTCGATTGTCCTGTTCGTTCTGTGATGACCACATCCCAGGATCATCAGCTGAGACAATGACCAAGCCGCCAGTGGCACCGATATAACCCAATGTGAACATCGGATCAGCGGCGACATTCAAGCCAACATGCTTCATCGCCGCAAGCGCGCGCGCACCACCAAAACTGGCGCCAGCAGCGACTTCAAGCGCGACTTTTTCATTTACTGCCCACTCAGTATATATGCCGGGATATTTTATTATATTCTCAAGTATTTCAGTTGAAGGTGTACCTGGATATGCGGTAGCGACATGACAGCCTGCTTCCCATGCGCCGCGGGCAATGGCTTCATTCCCTGAAAGGAGGGATTTCATATGATCCGATTATAGCCAGATTTTAGCCTGAGTCAATAAAAAATTCAAAATAGATTCATCTGTTCTATTAGACGAAAAGGAAAGAACATTGCCTGATAAATCTCCGAGAGCCTCGTGAGCGGGCAGGCGACTACAATGTGGTGAGTGAGATGATGTAGTGACTCCTAATTCTCGGTCAGCCTGTCGAGATTGGATCCCCAGATGGTGCTCTTGGCCGGGGATTACTCATAGACCTTAACCTCTTCCTCCTTGCGGAGAACCCTCAGCACGCCCTGGGTAAGACCTTCCATCTCTCCTTCGCCCGGGTATACAAAGAACTTTGGGCATAAGAAACCCACCCAGGATTTCAACTGGTCGATGAATTTTTGAGAATGAGCAATACCACCGGTGATGACGATCGCATCCAGTTCTCCTTTGAGCACGACTGCATAAGCACCTATTTCTTTAGCGATTTGGTAAATCATGGCATTGTACGCAGATAAAGCTTGTTTATCATTTTGACAAATGCGTTTTTCGATTTCCTGAATATCGTCAGTACCTAAGTAGGAAAACATACCACCCTGTCGATTGAGTTTCTTTTTGATATCCTGGTACTGATATTTTCCATCAAAAATAAATTTTGCCAAACCCATTGTTGGTAGGCTGCCAGTTCGTTGGGGTGAAAAAGGTCCGTCTTCATTGGCATTTGATGAATCGACTTGTTTGCCTTTCAAATGAGCGGCAATGGTTATCCCGGTTCCGAGGTGGACAATGAGGAAATTACATTCATTGTAGGGTTTATTCATTTCCTTGGCTGCTTTTTTGGCAACGAAGCGGACGTTCAATGCATGGCTCAGTGCTTTGCGGTTGATCTCCTTTAGTCCTGAGAATCTTGAAAGCTCCCAGAATTCATCGACTGAGACCGGATCAACAAAATAAGCATCGATCTTGAGCTGGTCGGCGATTTCCTTGGCGATGAGCGCGCCGAGCAATGAGGGATGTTCTGATTGATAATTACCAGTTCTGATATCCTCAATCAATTTCTCGTTGACTTTATAGGTACCGCTGGTCAGGGGTTTGAAAGGACCACCTCGGCCAACCGTGGCGTTCAGCGTATTCAGATCAACCTCTTTGGCTCTTAGTAGGGCAAGGATTTTATCTCTGCGGAATTCATACTGGTCAATGATCTTTGTGAAATACAGTAATTCTTCAGGTTGGTGTCTGATGTTTTCTTCAAAAAGCGCTTCTTCATTTTCAAAGACCGCTATCCTGGTTGAACCTGCACCCGGGTTGATAACTAATATTTTAAAGTCCATCTAACCTCCGTTGAGAGTAAATACCTAAATGCCCAAATGCCTAGACCCTAAAAGTATAACGTCATTATTTATAATAACAAAAAAATATCTAAAGTCAATCATTTCGGATTTTTCAGCCTTAGTCCTTGACATCCAGTGATTCTCTATTATCATTAAATAGAGATTTATCTAACGGGGTGAATATGCCTGCGCCATTCTTATGCTTTATGGAGGCAGTATGAAGAAGATATTAGTTATTTTAATACCGATGATATGTTTTGGTCAAGTAATTTGGGAAGGAATTGTTATAGATTCGGTATATATTGATAATTATCATTACTTTTTCAATTCAATGGCGCTTGACACAAGTGACATACCTTGTGTGGTCTATAATCCGGGCGGCTTCGATACCATCATGTTTGCCTGGTCAACTGATTCTGGATGGCAAAAAGAGGTTGTCGAATCTGGTTTGTTCTATTACGGGTTTTCCCTTGCTATTGACCACAGCGATATAGTCCATTTCAGTTATTACCGAAGAGACGATTCATTGGATATGACTTATCATTGTCATGGACAACGAGATACTATAGGCTGGCAGATCGAATACGTAGATTCGACTGCTGGTTCTCTTGGTAACTATTCTCAGAGCATTACATCATCGATTGCTCTTGACACCTTGGATCTACCCGGTATAGCGTATACCTCATGGAATATGGCGGATTCGCTCCAT
>JAUWGT010000085.1 GCA_030606265.1 Candidatus Stahliibacteriota bacterium
ACCGGAGATTGCTCGTTCGGGTGAGGCATATTAGGCAGGAGTTCTTACTGGTGAAAAAAGCTCTGCCCATACATAGGATTATCCGCTTTCGCGATAGTCAAAAGGATTTTGGTAGGAAAGCAGGGTTTGACTCAGCTGACAAGAAAAACATGGCAGATTTGGTGGTCGCGAATTTCGCGCGCGCCAAGGAATCTTCCAGAATCCTCGAGGAAACCATGAAATGTGTTTATCCAAAGGTTGGCGCGAGGATAAAAAAGATAAGATTTCAAATTTATGATATTGAAAAATTGGTTATCAGTCACTTTAAGAAAGTTTTTGATCCGAGTCTTTATGTGATTCTCGACGAAAAATATGTGAAAAAACCCCGGTTAGAACAAGTTATCTCGGTTCTCAAGAAGCATGGTGCAACAATGATCCAACTTCGCATCCAGTCGTTGAGTGACCGGATGTTCCTCAATTATGCTCGTATCGTCGCGAATAATCTGAAATCGTGTGACTTGAGGTTTATCATAAACAACCGACTAGACATCGCTCTGGCATGTGGGGCAGATGGTGTCCATTTAGGCCAGAAAGATGTGCCCATAGGTGTTGCGCGGCGTACACTGGGGGATGGCAGTATCATTGGTTCATCAGCTCACGACCTTGCCCAGGCAAGAAGGGCTGAGAAAGAGGGTGCTGACTATATTGGAGTGGGGTCGATTTTTACGACTAAGACAAAGAGCGATGCAAAGGTCTGTGGGCTCCGAGCCTTGAGTGCGATATGCAAGGCAGCTACCATCCCGGTTGTGGGCATCGGCGGTATTTCGGTCGATAATTACAAGAGCGTTCTTGGAGCGGGAGCTTCGGGGATTGCTGTCTCTTCTTTTCTTTTTGAGGGGGACCTAAAGAACAACTTACATTCATTGACAGTAAAGAGATAGTGAATATAATAAGGAGGTTTTATGGAGTTGAATATCACTGCAAAGAATTTTCACCTTAATGATACTCTAGAGGATTATGCCAGAAAGAAGATGGAGAAACTGAAACGCTTTTCTCATCATATGATAAACGGCGATCTGATATTGGAGAAAGACAAAACCCATAGTATCGTTGAGTTGAATTTTACAGTGAAACACTCAGTTATTACAAGTCAAGTCAAGGACCATGACATATATCTCGGTATAACTGAAGCATTCAAGAAGATTGAACGACAGCTAATAAAATACGAGGAAAAATTTAGGGAAAGGAAGCGCATAGCGCAAAAAACAAAGCGACAATGAAAACTATAGCGGTTGAAACACTATTCAAAGATAAGAAAGAGGAGTTCTCACTTGAGATCGTTGCAGGAGAGAAGTTTCTTAGGGATCAAAAGATTTCGACATATGACATTTTTCGACCAGGTCTCGCACTTGCTGGATACACTGGGCGGTTTTTGAGTGAGCGTGTTATTATTATCGGCGAGACAGAAATAGCTTATTTGAAAACGTTGCCAAAACATCTTGCGAATCGCCGGATTGCCACGGTCATGAGGTTGGGTACGCCCTGCATTATCGTTGCAAAAAAATTAAACCTTAGCGATAAATTCAAAGAAGAGGCAAAGCGTAGGAAGATCCCTATTTTGCGGACACCTATGTCGACAACCCCTTTTATTCATAAACTCTCCACCTACTTGGAGTACAAGCTGGCTACAAAAAGGTTCGTTCAAGGCACCCTGGTCGATATCTACGGCGTCGGTGTTTTATTCGTGGGTAAACCAGGGACTGGCAAGAGCGAGTGCGCTTTGGATTTGATTGAGCGGGGACATCGTTTTGTTGCGGATGACCTTGTTAAAATCGTACAAAGAGGTGATATCCTCGTTGGGTCTGGTGCCGAAAAGAGCCCTCGGCTCAAGCACCACATCGAAGTAAGGGGTGTTGGACTAGTCGACATTTTCAGGATTTTCGGTGTGAAGTCGGTAAGGCTGCGAAAGCGTATAGAAATCATCTTAGAACTCGTCCTTTGGGATGAAGTAAAAGGTGATTTTGAGCGCGTTGGTATTGAAGCAAAGACCAGGAAGATATTGGATATTGAGATACCGCGTATTGTGATCCCGCTTACACCAGGAAAAAACGTTTCGGTGATCGCCGAGGTTGTGGCAATGAATTATCTGCTAAAACTCAGAGGTATTCATCCAGCTGAAGAATACAATGAGGAGTTGAAAAGGATCCTGGCGCAAATGGAATCACCGAGTTCACATTATGATGAGGAAATAGAATAACCGGATATGATAAGAGGTATTATCGTTGGTCACGGTGACTTCGCTAAGGCAATACTTAAGACTGCTGAGCTGATACTCGGTGAGCAGCCTGAGGTTGAGGTTATTTCCAATAGGGGGTTTTCCTGTGCTAGTATGACCGAGAAGATCAACGAAGTAATAAGCAAGGGTGATTGCAAGTCAACGATCATATTCCTTGATCTGCCAGGGGGTAGTTGTACGATGAGTTGTTACAGTATATTGAAAGAGATCAGCGATCTTCATATCATAAGTGGAGTTAACCTCCCCATGTTGATTGAATTCTTTATGTTAAGGGATAAATATTCAGCTGATGATCTTGATTCTATCTTAGTGAAAAAGGGGAAGGATAACATAATCCAATTGAGGTCTAGAAATGAATGATAAAAATAGGACATTAGGTGAGGTTTTCGAGGCCGCTGTCGGCAATTTTCCTGACCGATTGGCTTTGAAAAAAGGCGACGTTAAGTATACGTATGCTCAACTCAAGAAGGAAGTTATTAAACTGAAGAATTACTTGCTGAAGCTGGGTTTGGAAAAGGGTGACAAGTTTGCGGTTTTCGGTGAGAACCGTCCAGAATGGGCGATTAGCTATTTGGCAATCGTAAGAGCAGGTTTGGTTGTGGTGCCGGTTGATCGTATGCTTTCCGAAGCAGAAATTCTTCATATCCTGCGTAATAGCGAAGCAAAAGGGGTTGTTGCTTCTGAGAACTGCATTGATAAGATTGAGGATGTCAAACAAGAACTCCGTGCTTTAAAACATATTATTCCGATGGATACGATAAAAGATATGGAAGCGGGAAAGGAAGTGCCGGTTAAAGACATTGATCCTGACTCGCTGGCTGTGCTTATCTTTACATCCGGGACAACTGGTACTTCAAAAGCAGTTATGCTGAGTCATAATAATATCATATGCAACCTCGAAGGCGTTGATAAGATAATCGAGGTTACTGAGAAGGATACCCTCGTATCGATCATCCCCATGCACCACACTTTTGAAGGTACCGCTGGTTTCATACTTCCACTTCGAAAGGGATCTGCTATTTACTATCCTATGAGTCTAAAGCCAAAGGACCTTGTAGCAACTATGAAAGAAGCGAATGTATCATGTCTTATTGCAGTACCACTACTTTTTGAGAAATTCCTTGCTGCCGTTTACAGAAAGGTTGCGGCGGCTTCGATGCCCAAAAAAATAATGTTTAATGCTATTAGCGGTATCGGTTCAGTCTTTAAATTTCTCCGTAAACCGCTCTTTAGTAAAGTCAGGTATGAAATGGGTCTGGGAAATCTGCGTCTTGCCTGTGCTGGAGGTGCGGCGCTTACTGAGAAGGTAGCGCGGGGGCTGAAACTCTTTGCCATCCCGATTATCCAGGGTTATGGTTTGACTGAAACCGCACCTGTTATTTCCGTAAGCCCCCTGGAAAAATCCAACATAGCCTCAGTCGGCATTGTGCTTCCTGGTATCGAACTGAAGATCCATGAGCCTGAGAAAGATGGCATTGGCGAGATAATCATGCGTGGACCCAATATGATGCTTGGATACTATAAGAATCAGGCAGCGACTGATGAGGTCATTAAGGACGGGTGGTTATACACTGGTGATTTAGGGCATCTTGATAACGACGGTTATCTCTATATCAGTGGTAGGAAGAAAAGCCTCATTGTTACTCAAAGCGGCAAGAATATCTATCCTGAGGAACTGGAAGAAAAATTAGTGAAGAGTCAATGGGTGAAAGAGGTGCTTGTGGTACCGAGGATTGATGTAAAGACCAAGAAAGAGTCGATATGCGCGCTCATCTTTCCTGATTATGAACTGCTTGAAGAGTACAGTATTTCAAGTGAAACAACCCTCAAGAAAGAAGATGTTGAGGCGATATTTAAGGATGTGGTACGCGAGGTCAATGCAGAGTTGCCTGCTTACAAAAAGATCATCCAGTTTGAGGTCAGGGAAGAGGAATTCCCAAAGACTACCACTCAAAAGATAAAAAGACACATGTTCTTGGAAAGAGGGATTAAAGTTTAGAAAAGGATGAAAGACAGATTTGGGTACTTGTTTCGTTATCAAGAGCTTGGATCAAAGATAGTGTATTTTTGGGATTTGAATTTTGGATTTGTTTAGGATTTCGATATTAGGATTTCGAGTTTTTAGAAAGAAGGGGGTCTCATGGAGAAATTGATCGGGACGATAACCCATTATTTCGGGAAGATCAGTGTTGCTGTTCTTAAGGTTATCGATGATGAAGTAAATGTCGGCGACACGATTCACATAAAAGGTAAACATACCGACTTCAGTCAGACAATCGATTCCATGCAGGTTGAGCACGAGAACTTCGAAAAAGCCAAAAAAGGCGATGAAGTCGGGCTAAAAGTAGATGGTCCAGTACACGAACACGACGAAGTATACAAGGTGACAGAATAACACGCTTCGCTGGAGATACGCTAACGCTGTAGACACACTTTGTTGAAGACACGCTGCGCTGGAGAAACAGGAAGAGCGTAAGGCAAAAAGTAAATACCTAAAATCCAAAATACCTAAATGCCTAAATGAACCAGATGAACGAAGAAAGGAGTAAAGCGTAGGGCGTAAGGAGTAGGGCGACTACCAAGAACCAAGTTCCAAATCCCAAGACCCAAGAATTTAATTACTTAGTAACTCAATTACTTAATAACTGTTTGTGTTCCAATCATCTCATTGACAATAAAACATTTTAGATTATAATTATTCATAAGGAGGTTTATGATTTTCGTTTCCATGCTTGATGTAATCCCTGGTAAGGTTGATGAGTTGCATAAGATTGTCAAAACCCTTGAAATACCAGAAGATATTAAGATAAGGGAATTTCTAACTTTATTTGGTAAACCTGATTTTCTGTTAACATTTGAGGCACCCAATGAAGAAATGGCAATGTCCTTTATCCTGAAATTCGTTTCTGTTGCTGTACCCAAGACATCAGTTGGGGTATTGGTAGAGAAAATATAATGCCATCTTTGCTCCAGTCAGTTGCCAAAAGAGAAAGTGTTTCAATCCAGTTCTTGAAACGCGGCATCAAGAAGGGCAATATAGTTATCCTGAAGAATCGCAAGCACCGCATAATACCGATTGCAATAGGTAAGGGATTAAGGACCAAAGTCAACGCGAATATCGGTACATCTCCTGATCTTGCTGATTTGAGACTAGAACTTCGTAAACTGGCAGTTTCAATAAAAGCTGGTGCTGATACGGTCATGGATCTTTCTACAGGCGGTGATATCAACCGGATTAGAAGTTCGATCATTAAGGCATCTACAATCCCGGTCGGTACGGTGCCAATATACCAGGTTGCTATTGAATCACGCAAGAAGCATAAGGCATTCCTGGATGCATCGGTCGATGAGATGTTCGAAGTTGTTGAGAAGCACTTGGATGATGGCGTCGATTTTATCACTGTACACTGCGGTGTCACGAATAAGAGTATTCAAGGTCTGCGCAAGAAAAAGAGGGTCTGCGGCGTGGTCAGTCGCGGTGGTTCTATGATGGTTGAGTGGATGGCTCACAACAAAGAGGAAAACCCGCTTTACGAGTACTATGGTCGGCTTCTCAAGCTAGCCAGGAAGTATAATGCAACCCTGAGTCTTGGTGATGGTCTCAGGCCGGGTGCAATTGCCGATTCAACTGATAGATATCAGGTAAGAGAACTCATCGTGATCGGTGAACTCGTGCAATGGGCACGGGAAGAGGGGGTTTCAGTCATGGTTGAGGGACCAGGTCACATACCTATCCACGAGATCGAGGCGAACATTCAATTGGAGAAAAACATCTGTGATGATGCACCGTTCTATGTGTTGGGTCCTTTAGTAACCGATATCGGCGCTGGCTATGATCACATTGTTGCTGCAATCGGTGGTGCTATGGCGGCATATTTTGGCGCGGATTACCTCTGCTATGTTACACCTTCAGAACATCTGGGCCTGCCCAATGTTGATGAAGTGAGGGAAGGTGTAGTAGCTTCAAAATTAGCGGCGCACGCTGGAGATATCGGTAAAGGCGTAAGCAGGGCAAAAGATATTGACCTTGCATTGTCAAAAGCAAGGTACTCGCTCGATTGGCAAAAGATGCTTGGTTTGCTTGCCGACAAGGAAAAGGCAAGCAAGATCTATAAACGGTCTCGCTCTAAATCTAAACTTACCTGCACGATGTGCGGAGAATTTTGTGCTATGAAGAAAACGATAGACGTCATCGGGAGGTCTTGATGGATGTCATAAAACAAGAACACATTTCAAAGGGCAAGGATTTTTCTTTAAGAGGTGCCACTTCGACAATGGCGTTTTGCTTTTTACTTGAAATGATCTTTATCTTAGGATATATATTTGAATTCCTGGTCGTTCCTATCATCATACCAATTATTACACTGGCGGTTTTAGTTTTCGGTTTTGTGATCTACAGCTTGTGCAGAAGAAATATATACTCTCCAATCATGCCTTATTCCATTACTGCGGTTACCACGTTACTCCTCAGTTTCGCGCTTGGTTATATCGAGCCGGCTATCAGACCTCCTTTTTTTCTGATCTATTTCTATATAATAATCCATCCCGCCGTGTTTTTGGGTAGAAGGAACGGACTTTTTGCTATTGTCCTTGTCGATTTGTCTTATCTCGTGATGATAATTGCAACAAGTGCACAGTATCCTTTGTTAGACATAAGTTTAGAGATTCTAAAACTGGTTTTTCTGACCTTTATCGGCTTACTTTTGGTCTCTGATTTCGACAAGACATTGCAGAGGATAAGGTTGATGCGTATTGCTTTTGCTCGCGTTGTAGAGGGCGATTTGACTATCCGACTTACTGACAAAGAGAAAGATGAGCTCTCGTATCTTGCCAGATCTTTCAACCAAATTATCGAATCTGAGGCGGCGCTCATTAGGCTTGTTAAGAGCATAGTCAATAGCCTGATCGACATGGGTGAACAGATTGCTTCAACCGCTGATGAGATGGCAGGTGCTTCCTCAGAGATAGTCCATACGACGCAGAAGATGACTGAAGGTATTAATGAACAATACGCTAAACTCGACAGAACGATCACTACTGGAAAGAATCTTAGCGAAACGAGTTTCGAGGTTGTTAGCAATGTTAAGAAAATCGAAGAATTCTCAATCGGCGTGTCAGACAGTGCGTCCAATGCAATCAGCCAGAGCGATGTCGTAATTAATAACATAGAGTTGATCGGTAAGAGATATGATTATCTGACATCCCTTGTGATCAAGGTTCAGGATATCTCGTTAGCCATCAATAAGATAATCAATACAATAAACGCCATTGCTGAAAAAATCAATATACTATCCCTTAATGCTTCTATTGAAGCAGCTCGAGCAGGTGAATACGGTCGTGGGTTTTCAATTGTGGCTGATGAAATAAAGAAACTTGCCGACAGTTCGCAGGCATCAGCGTCCGAGATCGGAAGGATCATTAAGGAAATGATGGAATCCATAAAGACCGTCACGGCAACTACAGAAGAGGTCAACCGGGCGATTAGTGATGGTAGTATCGTTGTAAAATCAACCGCCGATGCAATGAAGGCTATCTCAGATAATGTACTTGAACTTAACTCGGCGATCAAAAATATTAATGAAATGATTTCGAAAGAAGAGGAAGAGATAACTAGCATCATAACACAGGTAGGGAGTTCACATGGTATCTCAAAAGATAATTCTGCCGCTGCTGAGCAGATACTTGCATCAATTCAGGAGCAATCAGCTGCTGCTCAGGAGTTCACCGCGACTAGTCAGGAACTCGTTACCGTGTCGAATCGACTCAAGAATATGGTCCAGAAATACACTGTAGACAAAGCAGAATAGCTCATGATTTGTTTTGTCATTGCGAGGAGTGTAGCGACGCGGCAATCTTTCTTTCCTCTCCCCTTGGGGAGAGGATAAAGGTGAGGGGTAAAATAACCCATGTCTGATGTCCAAAGGGGTTTCTATTTTTCTTTCCTCTCCCCTTGGGGGAGAGGACAAAGGTGAGGGGTAAAATAACCCATGTCTGACGTCCTGATTATCGAAGACAAAGCAAGCTTCGGCGAAATGCTGCGCAGCAGTCTGGAAGATGCTGGCATATCAGCGACCCTGGTTAGAAAAGGACGCGAGGCTCTGCAGGTTTTCAAAAAAGAGCAATTCGGTATTGCCCTCATCGATCTTAGATTGCCAGATATAGACGGTGTAGATCTCTTGCAAAAACTCAAAAAATTCGACACCGACACGAAATTCATAATAATGACCGCATTCGGCACGATCGAGCGTGCAGTTGAAGCCATTAAACTCGGTGCTTATGATTTTTTGACGAAACCTTTTGACATTGAACAGCTCATTACTCTTCTGAGCCGTATTATCGAAGAGCGGCGATGCCTCTACGAAAATATCATTCTCAAGGAAGCGACTGAGAAGATTCACGGTTTACCTATGATAATCGGTAAAAGCTCGGTGATAAGAAAGACAACCGAGCTGCTCAAGAAAGCAGCGCCTACTGATACAACCGTGCTTCTCTTGGGCGAATCCGGTACGGGCAAGGAATTATTTGCCCGTGCCTGCCACATGCTTTCTCTGAGAATGAAGGAACCTTTTGTTCCGCTTAACTGCGCTGCCATCCCTCGTGAATTGCTCGAGAATGAGTTATTCGGTTCTGAAAAGGGTGCGTTTACCGGTGCGGTAACACGGAAACTGGGTAAATTCGAGCTTGCCAATAAAGGTACTATTTTCCTCGATGAAATTGGTGATCTCGATTTGAATCTGCAGGCAAAAATACTCCGTGTTCTTCAGGAAAAGACCTTTGAACGATTGGGTGGAACTTATTCGATCAAAGTTGACGTGAGGGTAATAGCGGCAAGTAATATGGATCTTCTGAAACTCGTTCACAAGAAAGAGTTTCGTGAAGATCTTTATTATCGTTTGAGTGTTTTCCCGATCAGTATCCCGAATTTAAGAGAGAGAAAAGAAGATATCCCAATTCTCGTTGATCACATACTCACGCGGAGATTGCGGTCTGCAAAGAAAATCTCTGCCAGGGCATACCAAAAACTGCAAAACTATGACTGGCCTGGTAATATTAGAGAACTGGAGAACACTATCGAAAGAGCCGTGATAATTGCGCAAAACGATATCCAGTCCGAACATGTGCTCTTGCCGGGTGCTAAAGGCGTCGGTGTTCCGGTCGGACGTTTCAAAACCTTGAAACATGTAGGTCACCATGGTCAGGAAATAGCCGAGGCAGAGCTTATCAAAAAAACCCTTGATCAAACCGCTGGCAACAAATCAGAAACCGCCCGCTGTCTCAAGGTCTCCTACAAAACCCTACTCAATAGGATAAAAAAATATAAAAAGAAAGGTTTGCTGTAGCAAACCTTCAAGTTTTAAGTTCTCCCGCTTTGCGGGATCCACGATTTTCCTATATACTATAATCCAAAATGATAAATCGGGACAAGAGCCAAGCACCAAATACCAAACAATATCCAAATTATAATAACCAGACTTTTCTCGCAATGGCAACCATACAACGGAGTCTTAATATTTAGGCATTTAGGTATTTTACCTGCCTCAGGCAGGGACTTTTAGGTATTTGTTCACTGCTTCGCAGTGAAATGCCGAGGGCCGGACTCGAACCGGCACTCCCATTGCTGAGAAGCGGATTTTAAGTCCGCTATGTCTACCAA
>JAUWGT010000104.1 GCA_030606265.1 Candidatus Stahliibacteriota bacterium
TGGCGCACGCACCAGGATACAAAAACCTCATGACCATAACCGACGTACCGATTATGCCTACGCCTGGAGCGGTCGGCCTTCTCGTTGAAACGGTTGCTAAAAAAGAAAATATCGCCGCAATCGGCGTTGATATCGGTGGTGCAACAACTGACGTGTTCTCAGTATTTCAAGGGATCTTCAACCGAACGGTCAGCGCCAACCTCGGTATGTCTTATTCAATAAGCAATGTGCTTGCTGAAGCTGGTATTGAGAATATCATGCGTTGGTTACCTGAGGATATTGAGGAAAAAAGCCTCCGAAACCGAATAAGAAATAAAATGATCCGTCCAACTACAATACCCAGTGCTTTAGAAGATTTGAAGATTGAACAGGCCATAGCCCGGGAGGCTTTAAGATTGGCTTTTGAACAACATAAGAGTATGGCGGTCGGTCTAAAAGGTATTCAACAGGAAAGAACAATCTCGGATGCGTTTTCCCAAAGTATGACCGGCGAAACCCTTATTGACCTCATGGCTTTGAACCTTCTCATTGGATCAGGTGGCGCCCTTTCCCATTCACCGCGTAGAAATCAAGCAGCCTTGATGACTATCGACGCGTTTCTACCTGAAGGCGTAACTCGTCTTGCGGTCGACTCGATATTCATGATGCCCCATCTTGGTGTTTTGTCAACGGTCCATGAAAAATCAGCTACTGAGGTCTTTAACAAAGATTGCCTCATCCCATTGGGTTCTTGCATCGCCCCCGTTGGGGTTGGCAAAGAAGGTCAAAAAGCTCTCACTATCAAGCTTGAACGCAAAGATAAAAAACCTGAAGATCTGGTCGTTAATTTTGGTGAAATCAAACTCCTCCCACTTGACCAGGGAGAAGAAGCAAAGGCCACATTGCAACCAGGAAAAGGTTTTGATATCGGCGAAGGACGAGGTAAACCTCTGGAAGCAACAGTGTTTGGAGGAATTGTCGGTCTGGTTATCGACTGCCGCGGACGACCATTCAACCTGCCAGAGAATAAGAGTAAGCGGATGGAAAAATTGAATGAATGGTTTACAGCAATGAACTTGTACCCAAAGACATAAGACAAGGAGAAGAGTGACAAGAGAAAAAGAAGTAAAAGGAGGCTAGATGGCACTACCAAAACGCAGGCAATCGCATGCCCGGAAAAATAAAAGGCGCTCCCAATACAAGATGAAAAAAAGAGACTATATTGAATGCCCAAAATGTCATAGTCCAAAACTCCCGCATCGGGTTTGCCCAAACTGCGGTAGTTACAAAGATATAGTAGTTGTACCGCCCAAGGAAAAAGAGGAAAAAAGTTGATAATTGGCTTTGACTTGATGGGATCAGATAGCGCACCCAAGAATGAGCTCGAGACACTGAAACTACTTAAGGATGACCCTATTTGCGACATATTGGTCTGCGGCAAAGGCGACTACGAAAAACTAGTCACTGAGCTCGGCTTTGAATTCAAGCTCGCTGACCAAGTGGTCGGCATGCATGAAATCCCTTCGGTTGCTATTCGCCAAAAAAGAAACTCGTCAATTGGTGTCTTGGTGAATATGCTCAAGAAAAAAGAAATCGACGCAATTGTTAGTGCTGGTAATACCGGTGCCATTTTGGGATTCAGTATGATCATGCTCGGTAACATCGAAGGGCTCTCAAGAGCCGGTATTGCTATTGCGCTCCCAGCTGAATCTGGGTATTCAATACTGCTCGACGTCGGTTCTAATATCAATCCTAAAACTATAGACTATTATAATTATGGTCAAATGGGCGCTATCCTCGCCGAGGTAGTTCTAGAAAAGAAGAAACCGCGAGTTGCCATCCTGAATATCGGGAGCGAAAGTGGCAAAGGTGATGAAACAAGACAAAAAGCCTACAAGCTCCTTGAGGAAAGTGATATAGACTTTATTGGCAACATAGAGGGTAATAACATGATGAAGGGCTTTGCAGACGTCATTGTGACCGATGGTTTTACCGGCAATGTTATCCTTAAATTTCTCGAGGGGATGATTGATAATATAATGACCATGTTGAAGGATGAAGTCGACGATGTAGCCCGCCGTAAATTCGGTCGGTTCCTGGTTCGACCGGCGATTGAGGCGTTAAAAGCGAAATTCAATTATGAAGAGTACGGCGGTGGTATTCTTGTAGGTGTTCAAGGTGTTGCGGTTATCTGTCACGGTCACTCCTCTCCCCGAGCCCTAAAGAATGCTATCAAACTCAGCAGCGATTGTGTCGAGTTTAATATTGTTGACGAAATAAAGAAGAGAATAAAAACATGAACGCATATATTGCAGGTCTTGGTACCTGTGTACCAAAAAAAATATTAACAAACTTTGATTTAGAGAAAATTGTTGAGACTTCGGACGAATGGATTCGAACACGATCAGGGGTCAAAGAAAGAAGGATTTCAGCACAAGACGAGCCAACGAGTGAACTCGCTGCAGCCGCTGGAAGAAAGGCTTTGGAAGCAGCTCAGATCAAGGCGACTGAGCTTGAAGCGATAATTGTTGCCACCGCGACGCCAGACATGTTTTTTCCTTCAACCGCGTGTTTGGTCCAGTCTAAAATCGGTGCGCGCAAAATCATCTCATTTGATATCAGTGCAGGTTGTTCAGGATGGCTGTACGGACTCTCAATCGTTGATTCCTTTATCAAGACCGGATATAACAATATACTAGTTATTGGAGCCGAGGAATTAAGCAAAGTAACTGACTATACTGATCGCTCAACCTGTGTACTCCTCGGTGACGGGGCTGGCGCAGCCCTGTTCAAAAAAACATCTGAAGAATGCGGTATCCTATCTACTTATTATGCCGCCGACGGTTCATACGGTGATCTTCTCTACATGCCAGCAGGTGGTACAAGAATGCCCGCCACTACAGAAACCGTCAAGAACAGACTCCATTATCTCAAAATGGAAGGCAATAAGGTCTACAAGGTTGCCGTACGCGCCATGTATGAGTCAGCGATAAAAACGCTTGAGAAAACAAATGTGAAACCCGAAGATATAGCCCTGCTTGTCCCGCACCAGGCTAATATCAGAATCATTGAAGCGACTGCTAAGAGGCTGAACATACCTATGGACAAAGTCGGCATCAACTTAGACCGGCACGGCAATACCTCAGCTGCATCAATCCCCATTGGACTTGACGAAGCAGCAAAATCAGGCCGAATCAAAAAAGGAGATCTAGTTCTATTGGTTGCTTTTGGAGCTGGTTTTACCTGGGGTGGGGTATTGATAAAGTGGTAACTGCCTAAAATACTAAATACCTAAATCACACAATTGTGGTTATGTTTTGAACACAAGAAAACAAATTGTCTGAGAATAAAATATCAAGTAATCAGTTAGTGCTATTAATTCTGTGTTTTCTATCTGGTTTTTCTGTTCTTGTCTATGAAATAATTTGGGCTCGACAGCTTTCCTTGATCTTTGGAGGTACGGTAATAGCGACCACGGTCGTGATCGCTGTATTCATGGCTGGCCTCGGGTTCGGCAGTATATTTTTTGGTAAAAGGGTAGACCGTACCGTTCATCCCCTAAAACTTTTTAGCATTGTGCAATTCGGAATATGCATTTCCTCTACCCTTGCTTTCTTCGCCTTTGGAAAACTGGCAGCGTTCCATAGAATCCTTAATCTAGCACTGAAAGGCAGCTCGGTTTCAACCCTGTTCATTATACTAATTTCATCACTGTTCATGCTCATCCCCACTTTTCTAGCAGGTGGAACCCTACCGATCATAAGCAAGGAACTTGTGAATGACCGGAACAAAATCGGTTGGGGCGTCGGTTGGGTATATGCGGTATATACTCTGGGCAGTATGTTCGGTGCCTTTGTTGCTGGTTTTTTCTTGATCGCGCATTTCGGTCAGGCTTTGAGTCTAACGTTTGCAGTGGTGATTAACTTGTTATTAGGCTTTGGTTCACGCCTATGGCTCACGAACAAAACAAGCATAACAGAAACGCCCAAAGATAAGAGTCAAGGTTCTCTTCAGCAAGCAATGAGCAGCAATCTACTGGTAATCGTTGGTCTCATTGGTTTCTGTGGATTAGCCTATGAAATACTCTGGACCCGAGCCCTCCATATCTTCCTTGCTAATTCGACCTATAGCTTCACAAGTATCCTCATTGTTTTTCTCTTTGGAATCGCGCTCGGCAGCATACTTTTTGCGAGATTTTTCGAGGCGAACAAACAACCGATTGCTCTACTTGCCACCTGTCAAACAATCATAGGTCTCTATGTAATAGTAGGCGCATTTCTGCTCAACGATCTACCTGGTTTACTTTTCTCGATCAGAAGTGCCTTACAAGTACCTGTACTGCGCCTGATCCTTCCGGGTTTACTTCTTTCCTTTATCATTGGGTTTATCCCGACCCTTTGCATGGGTATCAGTTTTCCACTTCTGTGCAGGCTGCTTGCACCAAGCTTACAAAATCTCGGCAAGAATGTAGGCAAAGTCTTTTTCACAAGTACTATGGGTTCGATTGTCGGCTCTCTAATCGCTGGTTTCCTTTTAATACCCATATTAGGGATCGTTAAGAGTCTTATCAGTATTGCTTTCATCAACCTTGGTATCGGGTTGTTTCTCTGCGTTGTCTTTGAATCAAAGAAAAAAATGCGTTTTGTAATAGCTGAATCTTGTGCGCTTGTCATCGCCTTACTCCTAACATGGTCTGCTTTTGGCAAGCACATGGTCTTACCGCCTTCAATGTTCCGAAGCAAAATGCGTGCTGATAGAATTCTGTTCTATATAGAAACGTCCCAAGGTACAGTAATTGTCAACGAAGACAAACTCACTGGTATTAGGGCTTGTTATATAAATAATAGTGCGGTCTGTGGTACTACTTACGATGCTTTGAAAGTCGTTAGGCTATTAGGCCATTTACCATTCTTTATTAATCCAGATGCTGATACGGTATTGATTGTCGGCTTTGGCATCGGCATTACTTCATCAGCCGTAGCTGAACACGATGTCACGAATATCGACTGCATTGAGATCTGTCCAGGGGTCAAGGCGGCCGCAAAGTTCTTCAGTCGTTTCAATAAGGATGTCGTTACTGACCCTCGAGTCAAATTCATTAGCGAAGACGGTAGACACTACGTACTCCTGACTAATAAGAAATATGACATCATCTCATGCGACCCAACCCACCCGACCCTGGGGTGCAATAATCTGTATACAAAAGAATACTTCGTGAGTTGCAAACGGCTCCTAAACCCAGGAGGTGTTATATGCCAATACCTGCCTTTGCATAAGTTGTCGCTCAATGAATTCAAGACCCTGATAAGAACTTTCTCGTCAGTCTTTCCGCATACCTCAGTTTGGCTCGCGCATTCCCACGGTATTCTCCTTGGACATGATAGATCCATCCAGTTTGACTTCAACGAATTCAGCAAACATCTGTTCGGGTTGAATGATGACATACTCGACGATCCATACCTGGTCGCCATCTCTTTAATCCTCGACGAAAATTCGGTGCGTAATTTCACTGCAGATGCGAGAATCAATACTGACGACCGACCGATTCTGGAGTTTTTTACACCAAGCAGTCTACGCCGAGAGAACTGGCATATCAATTTGATTGAACTGCTAAACCACAGAAGTGATGTAACAAATACCTTTACTAATATCGATGACCGCGGCAAGATGAACCGGTACCTCAAAGGTCAAAATCTGTTCTTAAGTAGTCTGGTATATAAAAACAAAGGTGATATTGCACGGTCGATCAGTGCACTCAAGGCAGCAGCCAAAATCAACCCGGAAAACAATGAAATCTTGTCCATTTTGAAAAGTGAATCAAGATAATTCTGAAACAATAAACCTGGGTTTTTAAGAATACTAAAAAACTCATGGATACCCATAGTTTTGCTTCGATTTTTAAGGACTTTTTCAATCAATAAAGGACTTGACAATTAGATAATTTTCCTTATTATTATACTAAGGGGATTTGTTGTTTTTTAGTTAGAATTTTAGCTAAAATAAAGGAGGCTAAATCAAACTACGAGACTTAAGACTACAAAATAGAAGGATATACATAATATATCCAAACACCAAAATTAAGGAGGTAATATGAAAAGTAAGTTAATCTCTCCAACGAGATTAGTTATGATAATCTTATTGTCATTCTGTCTTGGGTTTGCTGCGTGGTTGCCATTCGGTAATTCCAGATTGGTACAAGATCCAGAAACACAGATCTTGTCCTCAAGCTCCACCTTTCTGTCCTTTCGGGTGAGCCTTGCTGGATGCTATGGGGATATAATTAGCACAAAAGGTATGATCAATACCAACAATGAAACCTTCTCCCTTTTGACAATACCAGATGGTTATTACACTGGAGAAATCGGCAAACCACAATTGCCGACTATTAAAAAAACAATCGGTGTGCCATTCAATGCAACACTCTCTATTGAAGTCCTGGATACTGATTATGAAGAAGTCAGCTTACAAGAAATCGGTATTAATAACCGTATTATGCCGGTCCTTGCATCAGTTTTGAAAATGGCTGGAGAAAAACCTGTGTTTGAACTCGATGAACTAACTTATGCACACGATGGACTGTATCCGCAAGAAATAGTGAGAACTGAAAACGATGACATAATGCGCGGACACCGGCTCGTCTTACTTGAGATTGTTCCAATCCAATACAACCCGGTCACGAATTCTATTCGTTTTTATACCAATATCGAGATTAGAATCTCTTTTACGAACGGTGATTTCGCAAAAACCAAACAAAGGGTCAGGCAAAACTATTCAATACTCTTCGAAGACTTCATTGAAGATAAAGTGCTTAATTACTCTTTCTATGAGCAGATGCTCAGGGATGTACTACCCCTGCCTATTCACTATCTAATAATCACGCACAATAGTTTTCAAACCGAGGTTGATAACCTTGCATACTGGCTAAAGAAAAAAGGCTTTGATGTAAAGGTCGCAAATCAAGACAGTATAAGTCCATGGAATGTTTCAGGCATTGAGAATTATATTGATGCACAGAGTCCTGCACCGACCTATCTTCTTTTAGTTGGTGATGTTAATGGTGGTTATATGCCAGCTCCGACCGGTGGTTCGTCAAACAGAGTCACTGACCTTTACTATGCTGAGCTCGATGGTACGGGGTATCTTCCAGACATTTTCCATGGTCGCTTGTCATGTGAAACATCAACTCACATAACTACTGAGGTTGACAAAATCCTCAAATATCAAAAAGCCAATATGCCGACTGGATGGTATAAGGACGATGCTTTCCTTGCGGGTAATGATAATTATACAGTAAGTGAAGGAACGCATAACTACTGTACGAGCACGTTTATGGACCCGAATGGATACACGACGTATAAGCTCTACGAACAGACCTATGGCGCGATAACTCAAGATGTCTTTGACAATGTGAATGCCGGTCGTATCCTGGTCACAATGTCTGGTCATGGCAGTGATGATGGCTGGTATGACGGACCGCCGTTTCAAGTTACCCATGTGAATCAGCTTGTTAATGGCGACCGCTTGACGATCGCCACAGGACATTGCTGTCTCGCTAATAATTTCGGCTCATCCACAAACCCATGTGGTGGTGAATCATGGATTAGAAAACAAAATGGTGGTGCGGTTGGCTATTATGGTTCATGTCCTTCAACATATTGGGATGAAGATGACTGGCTGCAAAGAGAATGGTATGAGGCGATTTATGCGGATGAAATATATGAACACGGACGGTTCACTGAAGACGGAATGTATGATGGTGTATACCTATCATCATCGGGGATGAAACAGTATTATTACGAGGCATACCATGTACTCGGTGATCCCTCACTTGATTTGTGGACTGAGGAACCCCAGAATATGAATGCCAGTTATCCAGCGATTGTTTTTCCTGGAGCGAGTACATTTACGGTAACAGTAACTGACGGTGGTCCTTTGGCTAATGCTCTGGTCTGCTGCTGGATACCAAATCAGTCGCCCGAATTACATGTTGCTGAGTATACAAATGCATCGGGTATTGCAAACCTCAATATTGATCCGATGACACCGGGTGATACAATGTATGTCACAGTAACCCGACATAACTACGTACCGCATCAAGGTTATGCACTCGTCACTACTGCATCTGGACCTTATGTCTCATTAGGTTCACTGATCATTAATGACTCTGGTGGGGACGGTCAAGTTAATCCAGGAGAAACTGTTGACCTTGGTGTCTGGGCAAAGAACATTGGAAGTGAAACTGCTTTTAGTATCTACGGCTTGCTTTCAGAATCTGACCCTTATGTGTCATTGTCAATCGATTCGTCCTGGTATGGTAATATTGCAGCTGATGATTCTTCACTTTCAAGTCCCTATTATCATTTCACAGTCGCAGCAAATTGCCCTAATAATCATGGCATCAGCTTTGATCTTGAATTCCATGATACTAACGATACGATCTGGACAGTAACACCTTCAATAACTGTTTATGCACCGGTCTTAACATATCAGGATGTGAGTATTATCGGTGGTAATGGGAATGGTATACTCGACCCAGGTGAAACGACTGACGTCGTCATTACCATTGAGAATGAAGGTGGTGCAACCGCAGCCAATGTAACCTCGACATTAATGACCTCTTCACCTTGGATTACGATCAATGATGCTTCAGGCAACTTTGGTACG
>JAUWGT010000139.1 GCA_030606265.1 Candidatus Stahliibacteriota bacterium
AGATATATATAATTTCGCATGGCTGAAATGAAATTATCGAGAAGAGCCGAGCAGATGCCATATTCAGCGATCCGCAAGCTCGTTCCTTTTGCCGATGAGGCAAAGAAAAAAGGCATACACGTATTTCATCTAAACATCGGACAGCCAGATATCAAGACCCCTGTTGAAATATTCGAATCGATCGCTGGTTTTCAAAAAGACGTTCTTGGCTACGGACCCTCAGGTGGCTTGCTTGATCTCAGGGTAGCGGTAGTAGACTACCATCGAAAGCTCGGTTTTGATATTGATATAGATAATGTGTGGATCACTACAGGAGGGAGTGAAGCGATCATTTTCGCGATGATGACGGTTGCTGACCCGGGTGATGAAATGATTGTTTTTGAACCGTTCTACACTAATTATAACGGTTTTGCCGTAATGTCACAATTAAACTTAGTTCCCGTTACAACCAGGGTTGAGGATGGATTCCATTTGCCATCCAAGGAAATCATTGAAGCGAAGATCACTGATAAAACGCGGGCGATCCTTATCAATACGCCAAATAATCCGACTGGAACAGTGTTTACTGAAGAAGAGATGTTTATATTGAACAGCCTCTGCAAGAAGCACAATTTATATCTTCTTTCGGATGAGGTTTACCGGGAGTTTGTCTACGATGGTAATGTTCAGACAAGTGCCCTTTCATTACCTGAGATCAAGGACCGTGTGATTGTTATGGATTCTATTTCCAAGCGTTTTTCTGCTTGCGGCGCGCGTGTTGGTACGATCATAAGTCATAATAAAACGATTATGGACCGGCTTCTTAAATTCGGGCAAGCACGGCTTTGTCCGCCCACCCTTGAACAGGTGGGTGCGATAGCCGCATACAAGAATATCGATAAATACGTGCGACCAATGATCGAGGAATACGAGATGCGTCGGAATTTGTTATTCAAAGGGCTGGATACTGTTCAAGGGGTTTACGCACATAAGCCTGAAGGTGCTTTTTATGGTATTTTGCGATTATCCGTACAAGATGCCGATAAATTTTGCCGATGGCTTTTGACTGATTTTTCTTATAAGAATAAAACCTTAATGCTTGCTCCGGCAAATGGTTTTTACTCGTCGCCGGATAAAGGAGTTAGCGAAGTGCGCATTGCTTATGTCTTGAACAGTGAAGATCTCAAGGAATCAATTGAGGTCTTGGGTGCGGCTCTTCAATCTTATAAGGATTAGACACCTGGTACATGAACCCGGTTGTTCAACTGCAAAAATTCGGTGTTGTATTTGCTCACCTGATGCCCGTGAAACTGGCCGACAAAATCGCCATTGGGTTTGGGTTTTTATATTGCTTTTTTTTCAAAAGGAAACGGCGTTATATTGAGCGGAACCTGGAGCATATTTTTTCAACCGAGAGTATTAGTCGAAAGCGGATGAATTTTTTTTTGAAGAGAACATTTACCAATTTTGCACTTACGATGACGGATTTTTTTCGACTTGCTTTTATATCTAAAGATAGTATTCTTGCAAGCGCTGAATGTATCGGTTATGAAAACGTGGAAAAGGCGCTTGCCCAACACAAGGGCTGCATTTTGATCTCCCTGCATCTTGGGAATTGGGATTATGCCGGTGTGTATTTGGCAGCTCGGGGTTTGCCGATGACGGCGCTGGTTGAAGTGACTGATAATGCCATGTTTGATCTGTATACAAAACACCGCGAGAGCACGGGCATGAGGACGTATCCAGTTACTCGGGCTGGTTATGCTTTTCTTGATATTATTAGAAACAATCGGGTTCTTGCAGTGCTGGCGGATCGCGATATTATGAAGAATGGTATCTCCGTACGATTTTTTTCGGGGAAGAGGAATATCCCCAAGGGTTTGGCAGAAATGGTTATCAGGAGTAAGCTACCAGTGGTCTTTGCGTATATGGTTCTAAATCCATCGAGTAAGCGTGTACGATACCTTGGAGTGATTGAACCTCCGATTATTTTTGATGGTGATGCTGATGCATTCAATAGACTCATGGTTAGTAAATTCGAGAAATTCATAAGGAAATATCCTGACCAATGGTTTGTCTTCCATCCAGAATGGATAGAACAAGGAGCAAATGCCTAAACACCTAAAATATGAAGAAGCTAAAATAGAAGTGAAGATAATAGGGAGATTCATACCGAAATACCAAAGTAAGCAGGCAGCAGGTTGTGATCTGTATGCTGATATCGATGATCCAGTCGTGCTTGAACCTGGAAAATACAATATTGTGCCGACCGGTGTTAGGATTGAATTACCACAGGGCTATGAAGCACAGGTCAGGCCCCGTAGTGGTATGGCTATGAAATATGGGATCGGTATTTTGAATGCACCAGGGACGATTGATGCTGATTATCGCGGAGAGATAAAGGTAATTCTCTTCAACTTTGGGCAAGAGTCTTTCCGTATTGAATCAGGTGACCGCATCGCGCAACTGATTTTCAACCGCGTTGTACAGGCTCAATTCATATTGGTCGACCAACTGAAAGAAACGAAACGCGGCAATGGTGGCTTCGGTCATACAGGAACGCAATGAAGCAAGCCCCTCTTAAGATTATGGTGATGGGGTGAAGATACTAATAGTTGCTGATGATTTCTATCCGCATACCGGTGGTATTCCTGAACATATGTTACACCTGTGGCAGGGTTTGAGGTCGATGGGTCATGATGCAAAGATCATGGCAGCTTCTTTTGGCAAGAATTACCCCTATGTTGATGAGAATATCATAAGATTGGGTAGGGCGATATTGGTTCCATGGAACAAGTCATTTGCTGTTCTGAATCTCAGTCTGACAATGCCCTGGAAATTAAGGCGCTTCCTGGAAAAAGAGGATTTTGATATTATTCATATCCATGGCCCTCTGGCGCCGGTGCTGCCTTATTATGTACTGAAGTATTCCAATGCAAAGAACTTGGTTACATTCCATGCGGCACATGAGGATAGTTTTGGATATCTGTTCTGGGAGCCGCTTTTGGAACAGTATTTCAGGAAGATAAGCGGTCTCATTGCGGTCTCTGAAGTGGCCCGTGATTCTGTCTCAAAATACTTTCCGGGTAATTATCGGATAATTCCTAATGGTATTGATACAGCTCGGTTTAGTCCGACTGTCGAATCAATGGGTTACTTGGACGAGTTTTCACCAAAGATATTGTTTGTCGGACGGTTTGAACCGAGAAAGGGGCTGAAGTATCTTTTGCAGGCTTTTCCGATAATTCTCAAGAGATTTCCAAGTGCCAAACTTATTATTGTTGGTGCTGGTGTTCTTGAACGCTATTACAAGAGATATATCGAAGAACACATAAAAAGACAGGTTATATTTGTTGGTCCTGTGAGCCCTGATGATTTGCCGAAGTACTATGCATCCTGTGACATATTTTGCTCACCGGCGACCGGTCAGGAGAGTTTTGGCATTGTTTTGCTTGAGGCGATGTCTTCAGGCAAACCGATAGTTGCTTCAGATAACCCCGGGTACAAAACGGTCATGCAGGATGGTGAAGAGGGGGTGTTCTGTAAAACAAGTGATGTGCAGTCTCTGGCAGAGAAGGTTATCAGTTTACTCAAGGATAAGAAGAAGATGAAAAGGATGGGGGTTAAAGGTCGGGCAAAGGCATTAACCTATGATTGGCAGATCATCACGAAGAAAGTATTTGATTTTTACACTGAAGTGTTAAACTCAGGAGATTGATCGTGTGGAGAACTCTTAAGAGCAGAAACTTCTCGATATTCGTTATGTCGCAAACGGTCAGCCAGTTCGGTGATAAGTTGAATTATATAGCACTTATTGGCATTATCGGTCTTTACCCTGGGAGCGTATCGTTTTTATTGTCGCAATTAATTATCGCAATTACTTTACCTGTGATTATTTTTGGTCCAATTGCTGGTGTTTTGGTCGACAGATGGAACAAGCAAAAGGTCATGGTAATCTGTGATGCTTTGAGAATGGTTTGTGCAATTCTGATTCCAATAGTATTCATTAGTACGCATAGCATATACCCGGTTTTTGCCGTGGTCTTTTTTATGTTTCTTTTGACCCTCTTCTTTAATACTGCAAGGAATTCCATAATACCTAATATGGTGGACCCAAAGAGTATTTTGAAAGCCAATTCGCTCGTGAATTTTGTGGGCAGGGGAGCTACTTTTCTCGGTATGCTGATCGGTGGGTTAATCGTTGACTGGCATATGTGGTACAAAGTCATTGGGTTGGCTGGTTGGACTGTTGCATTTATACTTGATGCTGTTACTTTTGGCGTTTCAGCGTTCATGCTTTATTTAATTAAGGTTAAGCTAATCAAACCGCCAAAGCGCGAAAAACACTTGGAAGCCAGAGGGGTTTTTCTTCTTGTACGCAAAGGTTTATTAAGGGTCTGGCATGATCTGAAACACGCCTTGCAGATGATACCAAAGAGAAAAGATCTCGGTTTTGCCATGTCATCGATTGTGCTGATGATAATCGGCACTTGTGTTATTTATGTGCTTGTTATACCGACTATCCAACAGGATATGGGTTGGGGCACCAGTGGTGTCGGGATCCTTGCTTCAGCTGGTGCGATCGGGTTGCTCGTCGGAGCCTTTCTGGTTGGTGTTATCGGTCATCGCTTTGACCTTAAGGATTTGATGTTATTCTGTTTTATTTTGATCGGCGGCGGTCTGGTTCTTTTTCCATTTCTCGTGCATCGTTTAGCGTTTGCCGGGGTGATTTTCATTGCTGGGCTCGCCATATCCCCGATATTTGTTGGTCAAGATACACTGATTCATCAGAGTGCAGATGAACTGGTGCGCGGTAGGATGTTTTCAATACGGGATTGGATTTACCATTGCTTGATTGCTCTTGGAGCATTGGCGATCGGTTTTCTTACTACGTTCGTAAGAAAAGATGCTATATTTCTTGTTTCCGGGATATTCCTTGCCGTTCTGGCGATCATCGGTTGGGTGGTTTTGGCTCATGGTAAATCCCGCTAGAAATTCAAAGAAGACATTGGCATCTACGCTCGGGAAATGGCGAGGTTTTCTAACCGGATGAAAGCTCTACAGTTTCACAGGATAACTCCTGAATTCCAATTCTGCGGAACCTGGAACACGCCAGAGCAGTTCGCAAGGTTCTTGGAAATTATTTCTGACAAAGGCGTAGACATTGTCCTTCCCGGGAAGAAGAATGAGGGTATTGTTATAACCTTTGATGATGGTGAAGATACTATATATGAGTATGCATTTCCAATCCTCAAGAAATACAGTGTCAAAGCTGTGGTTTTTCTTATTGTTAATTATATTGGTCAGGATAATTTATGGGATATTAGTATCACGGGTAAGCGTTTCCAGCACCTATCCTGGGATAAGATTTACGAGATGAAAGATTGGGGTATTGAATTCGGTTCACACACTATGAACCATCGGAATCTTGCAAGGATGAGTGAACAAGAAGTCGAATACGAAGTATTTGAATCCAGGAGAATTTTACAGCAGGAACTCGGTGAATGTACGAGCATATCTTATCCATTCAACAGAGTAAACCCGATAGTTGTTAGAGCAGTTAGCAAAGCAGGTTATGAGTTCGGTTTTGGCGGCGATGGTCGTAATGACTTGCTGCTCAAAAAAGAAAGCGTTTACATTACTGATACACCAAGGAGTTTTGAAACAAAGGTTCTCGAAAAACCCGATTTTATCTATCGTTATGACCGCATAAAGCAGAAGGTTATTAATTACTTCACTATTGCGACTATGCTTAATAAGAAATAAATAGGAAGTACAATTATGGAAAAGTATTTGTCGGTTGTGGTAAGCGATCGGTTTGGCGATGATAGTCTATCGTCCTTCGAAATCTGTATACGAAAACGATTCGCATTTCGAAACCGAGAACCTGTGCATAATATCACGGGTTTCGCAAAGGAGGTTATATGTTAAGACGTTATTTAGTAGGATTATTCGTTGTAGTGTCTCTTATTACTGCTCAATCAAGTGATTCTCTTATCGATAATGCAATTGAGT
>JAUWGT010000047.1 GCA_030606265.1 Candidatus Stahliibacteriota bacterium
TTCTCCGTCGCCAGTTGGCGTTTGGTAATACTGGGGGTTAAGGATTATGACCTGGAATGTCTCTCTTGTTGAAGAGCTGCCATAATGTGCACATTCTTCAAATTGTAATATCCAGCGATGATTGCCAGTGTCATTATAATAATAGATATCACCGTATAGGCTGGGGTCAAGGTCATCCCAAAAAGCGGCAAGTGTTCTACATGGCCCACCCGGCGCTGGCAGTGATGTATTATCACCAAAGCGATGGGTTGAGCGACCTAATTCCAAAAAGCCATTTGAGCACATTCCGATTGATGAATACTCAATATCATAGTACTTAAAACTAAAAGGCAGGGGATAGGTCACAGTATCAGCATCCTCGTTGGTGATTTCACTCACTATTTGACCTGGCCCTGGTGGTGCAATCTCATACCAGTCAAATATTGGTGCGTGACCTGAACTTGTGTCAGTATTATCATACATATAATAACCATAGGGATCAGGTCCTGTACCACCACCAAGACTCTGAACGTTCAATGAAAAATTGTCATCCCATGAATTATTATCACCATCTATCAACAAAAGATCAAAATCAAGGTCATACCCGCCCGGGCAAAAAGGCGATATTGTGATTGTGAATGGACTAAAGCCTAATGAGGAATCCTGCGGATTGAGATTTCCGAAATAGACAGTGCTGTCGATTACTGATACTAAAGTATCGTCGCTGCTTAATATACCGAGTACATTATTAGCAGTTGATATACCAATATTTTTAATGAGTGTACGCAGGAGTATAGTTTCACCATTCTCTATTTGGCCATTGTTATTAGCTAATGAGTCGCTGATTACTAGACCTGTATAGGTTAGAAATGCGCTTGTATCAGTGACTGTGATCTGCGTTTGGTAAGGGATAATGTTACTTCCGGTTACGGTCAACGTTAATGATCCAGGCATAAGGTTATCTAACTGAAGGGTTATTTGACCATCTATTGAGGTGTAACCATATTCATGAACGAGCGTATCCTGTGTAACGCAGACTAATGCTGATTCAAAGGGGACACTGTTAAGGTGCACCAGAACACTGAGTGATTCATCATTTACGTATATCGTTGAATCATGGAATACCTCCATGGGCTTGGGGATTGCGGTCCAGATATCCATTGCTGGATCACCGATCGTCATGAAACCACGGTATTCGCTTGAACTTCCATACTTGTCATAGACTTCGGCCCGACCTCCTTCGCAAGCTTGACCAAAGGTCTTTTGCTGATCAGCGAAAAGGGTTCTGAAAAAACCTTTACACACCGCGCTTCTTAAATGGGCCTCATTGTATACGATTGTTGTAGTAGCAAAATAAGCAGCACCACCACGCGGCAAACTTGGTGAACCGGTTAAAAACCAGCGTTCTGCAACTGCCGGCGATGAACCGGTTCCAATTGTAGTGCATGTGATCGATAGAACAATGGGTAGTTTTGTTCCGTTTGAAGTCGCATCAGGGTTAACATCAAAAGGTGACCACCAGTTATTAACACCCTGACCCCGGTACAGGACAAATGCCCGGCCATTATTCACCGCCTGGATCACATCATTACTATTATTACCAGCAGCTCGTGAAAAAGTATCGATTTGATAATATCCTTGGTCTTGCATGAGATTGCGTGCATACCTTATATCACTCCAATAGATCGAGTCATCATGCTGCTCATAGTCTTCCCTGACCAGTAAACAGGCATTTATGAACCATAAAGAGTCCTCAATATCAGGTGTTTTCTCATACTGGAGCATTTTGTTCACAACTGTCTGTGTTTCAGTTATACTGCGTACAGTCAACCTGCCCGGCAGTATCTCATTGTAGATATCAGCGTCCATATTAGTATAGTAATTATCTGTATATGTGCCACTGATAGATGGCAGGGGCAGGTAGTTAGGCGCACCGACAAGCAATAGAAATTCAGGTGGGATATCCCATGTATTATAGGCATTCTCGACATAGGATTTGATCTGGTTTGATGAAGAGCCGATCTCAGATAACTTGACAGTTTTTGTTTTCACGCCCTTATTATGCTTCCACTGAGCAAGTGGCTGGATTGCATCATAAAAGTTATCATGGGTTATTATCAGATATCTTGCCCCTGTTTGTTGAGCAATGCAGAAACTTGAAAATATTAATAGGATTAGCGTGATCTTCTTCATATTATATTGTAGCCACAATAAGACTTAAATCAAGGGATAAGTGAATGCTGTTTGGTAGGGGCGTACGTTATTTTAAATATACGATCTTGTGCGTTTTTGTTTGGGTTTCTGTTTGTAAACGGATGAAATAAATCCCTTGGGATACGTGGCGACCATTCATATCTGTACCGTCCCAGGAGACAAGAGTAGGGAGTAGGGAGTAGGGAGTAGGGAGTTCAAGATTCCTGATTACCCTTCCACTTACATCATGAATTTTCAGAGTATTTTGGAATTTGGATCCTGGTACTTGGAATTTATTTGGAATTTGGAGCTTGATGTTTGTCATTCCACGGGAGGGATTTGGGTATATTGAAAAGATTATACCCGGAGAATCTATTCGCTCATTGTCTTTGTGTATTCCAGTCGGTGGTATACCAAAATAGGCCATTATTGAATCAATAAGGACTCGCTTTGTAGATGGTGTAATACCATCTACAAACCCGCCTAGTTCAAACGAAACGCCAATAGTTTGGTGGTTTGCCGCCACGCCGCAGCCAAAACCATTCTGTGGTTTTTCGAATATCTGGAAACCAGGACTGTCTGCATCGATACGATCGATAGAATTGCTCCCGCCCGCGTAATTGAAAAACATTGATCGCGTAAAAGTGCTATCCTTGCCAGCAACATCATATAATGGACCAACACTGTTTGAGATGGGGAGCAGTGAAAATAACGCATGGAATAAGTAGCCGTGGTAATAGTGCGGGTCAGCATACCAGACATCGCCGCCTTCCATATACACCTTACCACCGAGGACAGATAAGTAACGTACGATTTCTTGACTGGATTGACTCGTATCAGTTATTATGTAGTTATTAGGGTATGTGCCCAAGCATATAAATAAGACGCTATAAAGCGAGAGGAAGTTATTGACCGGCAGAGTATCTGTATAATCACCATAAAAATTTAGCGAATCTAAGATTGCTTTAATGATCGGACCACTTGAATTATTGGCTGCTTTATCCCATATCATATAGTCTTTTTGCCCAGCATATATCGTAAAGTTTACTGTATCAACATAGACACCAGCAGTAATTTCAAACATTATATTAATAGCGTAACATGGTGGCGTTGAAGGTAAAGTAGCGATCACAAATGGGTTTGATTGATTGGATCCTGTGCCATTGGGATTTATCGTCCCAAATGAAGATATCGAGTCAATTGCAACAAAGAATGAATCATCACAGAATATTTTACCGATGATATTTTCTGCACGATATGAACCGATATTGTTTATTTCAACGGTTAATTGATTTGTGTCGCCGATCCCTATATATTTTAGACTCCCGGGGAAATGGTAATCCCGGTACTCAAGGATTGGTGCGTGGACTGTAAAGTTGAATTCAGAGGTCCATGATGAATCGTGGGCATCTGTTAATAGTAATCGTAGATCAACCTGATGGCTGTCTGGACAATTCGGTAGAATAACAACATTATAGCCATTATCAGATGTATATACAGAATCGAGTCCAGTGATATCACCAAAGTATTTGATCGTATCATATAACGTGATGAATGAATCGGATATCATTTCTTGAATTACCCCCACGACATTATACCCAATTGAATCACCCCAGTTCTTTACCCATAAAGGGATTTCGATATCTTCACCAGGGTTAACAATACTATCGTTATTCCCGCCTGCCGAATCAGAGAAGGCAAATGAGTTCAAAAGAACAAAAGGAGCACCGCTGAAATTAACCCTGATGACGTTTGTACAGGGGTTAATGTTCCGTCCGGTCACAGTGATAATCACAGAATCTCCAGGGTTCTTGAAGGTATCAACAAACCATATATTTCCAAGACTATCAGTGCGTCCTGAGTGGTAGACTGAAGTATCTTGTTTGGACATCATGCAGACAAGGGCATTTTCCACAGGGACTGCATTGTATTGAACATCAACGGTTACGGTGCCGCTGGAGGCTGACACCCAGAGCACAGAATCATGTGTGACATCGATCTGCCGCGGGATGGTTGTGCGAACAGTCATTTCTGGATCGCCAAGACAGATCCAAGAATTGTATTCTAGGATATTGCCGAATATGCTGTAGTAATTAAGCCTGCCTTGTTCAGCCGCCTTGCCGAGTGTACTTAGGCTGTCACAGAAAATGCTCTCGAGTGTACCTTTTGCTAAGGCACTGCGAAACTCAGCGGCATGATACAATGCAGTTGTTGTACCAAAGAAACCCACGGTCCCTTTGGGTTGTTCAGGGGTTCCGGCATTTAGCCATTCGTAACCTATACCTTCAACTGTTGCACAAGTTGCTGAAATGACGATTGGCAATTTCGAGCCGTTGTTCATCATTTGTGGATATATATCCCAGAAGGGCCAATCCCAACGCCCCCAACCGATGCCTCGGTACATGATATAAGACCGCCCGTCATTTATTGCATTGATAACGTTTGAGCTGTAGTGACCTGCATATTCAGAAAATGAATCGATATGGACAAAGCCTGCGTTGTTCATCAGACTGTGCATATACTGCGCATCAGCATAATAAACTGAATCGGCTGGAAAACTATCCTGGTCTTCATTTACTACGGTTGTGCCTTTTTTGAGCCACAACCGGTTTGCGGTGTTTGGTGACTTATCATAGCTGAGTACTTTGTTGACAATAGTCTGGACTTCGATCGTATCATATACCCAGAATCGTCCCGGCATGATTTCATTATGGAAATCACCAATTACGTTAGTATAGTAATTATCAGTATGACCGATATTACCCTGATAATCATAGCGCGGAAATGCTAGCTGATTTGGATTACCAACGAGAAGTAAGAATTCAGGTCTTACTTGCCATGAATTATATGCGTTTACAATGTAGCTCCGTATTTGAGTAGAGTCGCTGCCTATTTCAGATAACTTGACGATTTTTGCCTTCATACCCTTTTGTGTTTTCCAATCGGCAAGTGGCTTTAAAGCATGAAAATAATCATCGTGGGTTATTATTAAATACCGCGCACCTGTTTGCCCATAGCAAAGACTCGTTAGAATAATGGTCAGTGTACAGAACTTTATAAGCTGCGACATATGTCTATTCCAGTATAAAAGATATCTGTGAAAACCAAGTGAAATATTTCCACCGCAGAAGTAATTGACTGTCTCGTTTGCTACTTCAGAAAAATCACTTTTTCAGTCATTGTCTTTTCGCGCGTGGTCAGTTCTATAAAATAGATCCCCGGAATAACCTGGCGTCCACTATGGTCTGTACCGTCCCAAGCAATGAGCGTAGAGTGTAAGGCGCTGTGCGTAAGGCGAGAAAGATCTTTTATCAAACGACCAGAAACATCGAAGATCTTTAAGGTGTTTTGGAATTCGGAGCTTGATATTTGGAGCTTGATATTTGTTAGTTTGTAGAAAGGATTCGGATACACTGTCAATCCCGGGCTTTCAATTCCCGGGTTCTCATTTTCCTCAAGTATCCCAACATCATGCCAGTTTTGTCCGCCATCTGTGGTATACATTAGGTGACTGTGTCCGCATGCTAAGCCATGTAGATTATCGGAAAAATCAATATCAAAAAGCGTGGCTGATGCTGGGTTAGATTGGAATGCCCAGGTGTCTCCGCTGTCTGTTGTGTGAATGATTGTACCATTCATACCTACAGCCCATCCTTCGCTGCCGACAAAATCCACTGCCCTTAGATAATAGGCACTGGATGGAGCAGTAATGAAACTCCAGTTTTGACCACCATCAGTCGTCTTCATTATGATTGGTGAATAGTCAGCTTCGTCACCACCAACAACGATGCCATCTAATAGGTTGAAAAAGTGGACGTCAAAGAGGTCTTTAAAATCAGAAACCTGGTAAACAGAATCCCAGTTGATCCCGCCGTCACTTGATTTAAGTATTAACCCTTGTCCCAGAAGCATTGAATCTGCGTATCCTGCGACTACCCAGCCATCCCACTCATTGACAAATGAGACACCATAAAGTTCAGCACTTTGCCAAGCCCAAGGTAGAAATATCTGATCCCAGTAACTCCCGCCGTCAATAGTACGACCTACAGTACCGTCGCCGCAAGCTGCCCAGCCTTTATCTTGATCAATAAATTCAATTCGCGTCGCATATTTTGACAGACCAATAGCCTGTCCATACCAATCAAGTCCTCCGTTATCAGTATGGAGGATTTCGCCGAGTATGCCGCATGTCCAAGCAGTTAATTGGTCGATGCAGGTAACATCAAAGAACCTTTTTGCGCTGTCAGGCATATTACTCTGGCTTTGCCAAGTGGCGCCGCCGTTAGTTGTATGAAGAATAAGGACTGTATCAATACAGACTGCCCAACCATGGGTATTGTCCGGGGCTAGAGCTACGCCATGATAATTCAGGGCAAATGCTCCAGATATTAGCATTAGAAATAATAGCGTATATTTCACAATACCTCCTTTCATTTTGTTCGGGTTGACCGCACGAGTGCGGTCAATGACACCACAAGTGGTGTCATTCCCTGGATTTGCCATTTTGCAGGCATACCCAATATTGATGATTTCGGGATGCCAAAGGCAAATGTCCTACTCTAAAATTCCGTTAAATTCATCTCAAAAAGATTACTTTTTCTATAGCATGAAAACCTTCAGTTTCTAAACGAATAAAGTAGACCCCGGCGGCAACCTTCTTGCCGAGATCATTCGTACCGGACCAAGATACAGAAGTAGGGAGTAGGGAGTAGGGAGTAGGGAGCTCAAGATTCTTGATTACCCTTCCGCTTACATCGTAAATACGTAACACCATGCCCTTTGCGCTTAGCTCTTTGCCAAAGCTGATATTTATTTGTTTACGGAATGGATTAGGGCAGAGCAGTATCTTTAAATCATCTGCAGTTCGATCGTCTTCAGCTATACCGGGGAAAGTATCTGGAGGGTCTGTAGTGAATTTTATTGCACGGTCATTAGCCAACACAGCTGCTCCCGCATCGTACATATTATCGAATGTATATTCCAAACCAATGGTATGGTCTTCGTTTTCAATACCGACCGTTGCGTAATTGTGCCAGATATCGTCATTGGTAATATCTTTGTACTGGAATAATATCTCACCGTCCCCTGATACTGTGGGATAGTGGATAGGATCAAAAAGTACTACCTCAAAAGTCTGGAGTTCTGCAGGCGTAGGGTTTGTCGGGTTATGGATATGCTGTACCCGGGAATATTCAACAATAAATCGGTGATTCGATGAATCAAACAAATAACATACACTACCGCTTGAATCAGTTGCATTGGGGTCTAGGTCGTCCCAAAAAGGCGCAATAAGGAGCGGAGGTCCACCTGCAGCCGGGATATGCCAGTTGTACATATCTGCGATCCAGGTCGAATCCATTGCAATATATCCATTAGAACATATGGAAATTCTATTGTATGTATTTCCATAGAACTTAAAGCTGAACGGTAAACTGACGGTTTTTGTTTCGTCTTTTTCAAGGTGTAAGGTATCGCCCGGTCCACCCAATTCCGGGTCAATTTCAATCCAATTGTAGGTGGGTCGTTCTGCATACGCGGCGTCAGTATCATCATAAGCAAAATAGCCGTATTCATCAGGTCCTGAAGGTTCACTTGTGTTAACAATACCGATTATAATTTCAAAATCGATTGTGTCACAAAAGTTATTGTCACCGGATAACACAGTCGTAAAACCCATTAAATGCCCTGGTGCGAGCGATGCTGCTGCGTTGACAGTGAAGCGATTACTGTTATTTGTCGATGAGTCATCAATTTGTATATTACCGAATGCACCCATTGAGTCAAGGACACTTACACCCGGGTTTTTCGATCTCAGGATACCAGATATATTACTTGCAATAAGACTACCAGAGTTCTTTAATGAGATAATGAGGTCACTTGTTTCGCCGGGTTCAAGGATATTATTGCCTGCGTCAAGAATTTGGTTCCATTGATAAACGAGGTCAGGTGCCTGTATTTCAATCCAGATACTCGAGTTCCAAGTTCCCTGGGAAGAGGTTATTTCAAGGTTGAATTTTGCTGTGTGGTTATGTTTTGCATTTGTCGATACATCAAAATCAAAAGGTGATGCATTTGCCGTGGCACCGGGTGCTATATTACCGTACGATTTAAGAGAATCTGTAATACTTATGAGCGAATCAGGAGTTGTCAGTTTTGCAAACACATTTGTCGCGGTCGTTGAGTTGCCAAAATTCCTTAGTGTGATAGTTATTGCTATGGGTTCACCCGGGTTAATCTCACCGTTATTATTACCACCTGAATCATCGATCAAATGGTAATCATAACCTACATATACTGATGATGTATTGATCAGGCAATGACCAAGATAGGGTTTGAAATTATGTTTGGTAACAGTAACGAACAAAGTATCTGCGTTTGAAGTCGCAAAATTGAGTTCTGAATTGCCTGAACCATTAGTAAAGGTCACTTCTTTTACTTCGGTGTTTTTATACAAGCTAACCATCGCATTAGTTACCGGCTGACCAGTTGAATTGAGTACTTGAACAACCATGTAATTCGAACCGACCGGCATCGTACTTACGTGAGTAATAATAAAACTATCAGGAATATCAGTCCAGACATCGAGCGATGGATCACCTAACAAATTGTAAGTGTGGAAGTAGAATGAACTCCCTGATGCCCAGGCAGTATCACCTGGGAAGTTTGCATAAACTTCCATCTTACCTCTATAGAGTGCAGGTCCTAAATCATAAATATGTTCTTGTAAAATCCCCCAGTAAATGCCCATATCAAGACAATTATTCCAACGGCTCGAAGTTGTTGCAGCTGATGCACCGAAAAAAGCTACTCCACCTTTAGGCGTTATAGGATTACCTGCTCTGACCCATTCTTCGCCAAAACAGGTTGCATAACCAAAATTACCATTGAGACAGGTAATACTTGTTACTACTGGTAGTTTCCATCCGTTTGACAAACCGATGACATCAGTGTTATGGAAATTTGGATATACCCAACCATCAGGGTCAGCAATACCACCACGATAATTAACAAATGATACACCTTGATTTACTGAATTTGTTATCTCTGTTGGCCCAGATATCGGCGGAAAATAAACAGTATCTATGGTATTGAATCCGTATTCGTAGAACCTGTCTCTTACCCATCTTTTTGTTGCTATAGGCGTTGTCATTGTATCTATAGGGTAATTCGCAGCAACCATCAGTGCACGTGTAAACCATGAAGGGTCGTTCATGTACGGTGTTTGTTCATAGCCGAGTATTTTAGCAACCATGGTGTTTAGTTCGTTAGTATTATTAGCTGGTAACCTTCCGATCAGTAACTCGGCGAGGAAATCATCACCATCAATGAGCGTATATGGATAGTCTGTCCGACTGACCGGTATAGCCGTTGAAGCAGGAGGGAGTTGGGGTGTATCGCCAATCAGCAATACATACTCAGGTGGAGGGGACCAGGTGTGATATGCATTAGCTATATAATTCTTGATATCAGTGGGTGAACCACCGGTCTCTGATAGGCACTTTACAGACACGTACCACCCCTTTTTTTCCTTCCACTGGGCAAGCGGTAATACACTGTCATAAAAGGCATCCGGGCATATGATAAGAAAGCCCGAAGGTTTTGATTCTCCAAAATCCTTCAAATCCAAGAATAGCGGCGCATACGCTTTTCCCAATGAAGGAGCGAGAATAAGCTTACTTTGTGATGGGAGATAATTCAACGTAATATCAATAGATTTATAGGAAGTAATGATTTTTTCCTTTAAGAAGTTTGGCCATATGATAATAGGATATACCCGGCAGTTGCTTATGAATATCGGTTTGCTGATCTGGATCGGTGCGACATTCGTAACTTGAGCATCTCTTTGAGCTATTGTTTCTGCTACTTCAGAGAACTGATATGTAAAACTTGGTTGGGTTTGGGCGATGAGGAATCGAGTGATCGGTTGGTTCATTCGTTTGTTATCAGTTGAAAACTCTACTTGAATCCTTGCTGTATTAGGGGTTGATTCCAGAATTTCCACATGGTTTACTTGGTTTGTGAAAGCAATTATAAATAGCAATGACATCACTGTGCTGCCTCCTCGATGATGATTACAAGACCCAGATCACGGTCAGCAACGTAAATAGTGTCATGTCTTACATAAACACCGTTTGCATACGATGTTTCAATTCCACCATAAAATATCGGATTACCTGGGTTTTCAATATTAATAACCTGAAGCCCACCTTCACCATCGGCAATAAAAGCCAAATCTCCGTTAACAAAAATATCATTAGCATAATCTGGTGTGTCATATTGTCCAGTCAAAACCGGGTTATTAAGATCAGCGACATTAATGATAACCAATCCGGTACGACCATCTGCGATATATGCATAGCCATCCTCAACAAATATATTGCGCGCATTTGAAGGTGTGTCAAGCCAGCCGACAAGTGCTTCGCTGTCTGGTTTTGCAAGGTTGAAAATATGTAGACCCATTTGTTCACAGGCGAGGAAGACGATTGAGTCGATTACATATATGCCCCTTACATCCCCTGGCGTTGAGAATCTCCGCACAAAACTTGGATATTGGGGGAAACTCACATCCTCAACCACAAACCAGTAACCACCAGCTACATAGACAAGCATTGTGTCATTATGAGGTGCTACAACATTGTATCCATAATACCAATTATCCTCGCCGACAAAGACGGGAGTTTCAGGATTTGCCACGTTTATTATCCTAACCCCGCCTTGACTGTGAGACACAGCAAGGTAAGCAAAAGTATCTCTTACTGCAATGCCGACAATACTCTTCTCACTCATGTACTCACCAATAACAAAGGGATTTTCTGAGTTACTGATGTCAATGATCTGGAGACCGCCCTGGTCATCAGCAACGTAAACCAGGTCATTAACTATATCCAGGTCTTCAGCATAACCAGGCAGGGAGCAAGTACTCAATATCCTAAAAATATGAGCATTCTCATCTGGTATAGGACGGTGACAAGAGATAACGAGAGCTGCAAGAAAAATGAAGTAAACGGTTCTTTTCATCTATCCTCCTAATGATAAAAAGTCAAGCCAGCACCAATTTTGTACTTGGTATAGTCCTTTATTCTATCGATATCAACCGGTGATATCCCAGATGTTGCATTTCGCCATTGCCATAGGAGAGACAAACGCAAGTACATGCCAATAAACATTTTCAGATCAGCACCCGTCGATAATTTATGCGTATGGTCTTGACGACCAAAGTGGATTGAGTCAGCAGTGAATTCGGTTACAAAGTTCTTGAAACCATAAGTATAATCTAATTTAATCCTTGTGGGTACCAGTGTGTTAACCTCAAGTTTGATTTCACTGCTCAAAATATGTTGGTTATATGAGCCGTCTGGAGTGGGTTCTAGCCCCGTTGCAATACTCGCGGAGTCATTCTTAAGCGACTTATATCCGTAGCCTATCCAGAGCGCAAGTCTTTCATTTATGCCGATTTGCGAACCCAGGTTAATACTATGATAGCTGGCATCATATAAGTCGAACACCGAGATGTAATCATCCCAACCACGCTTATAGCGCAGTTCCAGGCGTATGGATGGCTTGGGTTTTACTGAGAGTTTGCCTGCCAGACTATGGTAACTAACTTCGCATCCAATATATTCAGTATTCTGTACTTGAGGGTCTTTATAGTATCGGATAAGATAATTCGGGATTGTTTGGAAGGATAGCTTAAGCGCAGACTTACCAAATGATTGCCTGAGTCCGAATGATAGGCTTAAATAGTTTTTTTGATTATTAGACACATAATATTTAGGGGCAACTTTGATATCAAAGGTGGTTGTTTTTTGATCGAAGAACTTATTACGTAGGTAGAGCTGGAGATTTGAACCGACAATAAGATCATCATAAGTCTCAAAAGGAAAACGGTACGGGCGAACCGAGTTGACAAAATCATCGATATATTGATCTGAATAGGAAAACACGTTGTTATCATAGATAAAATCTGTGGTGAAACGATAAGAGTAATCCCAGACTGCTATTAGCAAGATGAGTAAATTCATTTCGATTCTGTTTGGAATCTGAGCGCTGCTTCTTTCGCAATGGAACCGGATAGACTGAATTCCAGGATGTGCCATCCTTGGCCCAGTTTAACATAAAATGTCTTAGCATTGGAAGGAACAATATCTTTTCGATTATTATATTCTATAGTCTCAGATTTGTAACATTTCAACGGGAATTTCGTTATCTTTCCTTTCTCGCGTACAAGGATCGTATAGCTTTGCTCACCACTTATTGTTTCATCATAGCTTAACCTTGAGATGATTTTGAGTTTACCGGGTCCGTTTATGCCGAGGGTTACTTGGGTTTCGTTTTTCAACTCATAGTATTTGATGATCTTTTCGTCTTCAATGGCTTCGATGAATGAAGCGTAGTTAGTAGCTGCTATGTTTTTCCATTTCTTAGGTGCTTCGTATTTGAACTTCAACAGTATTGTATCAGTCGGTGAAGCCCAATTGATTATCTTGTAGTTATTGATTCCGTCACCAACCTCAAGGTAAAATGAACGCCATTTACTTAATGGTCTTCCCGATTTGTCTCTTGTGACCTTTGATATTTCAGATTCGAGGGTTATTATTCTTTCGTCAAAGTCATTTTCTTGGAGAATAATTTTATAGATTTTAGTTCCTTTGAAGTCTCTCAGCCATGGGATTCTTGTGTATACGCGCAGATAAGTAGGGCCCTCAACCGTAAGTGTGATCGGTTCACCTTTAACCAAGAGATTATAGTCTTCAGTTTTCTTTGTTACGATTTCTATTGCCCATTTCTTATCAGGGGAAAGCTCCTTGATCTGAGAAAAAACACATAGTAGAATGAACAATTTTATCATTTATTCTCCTTTTTTAAAATAGTGTTCAATATCGAACCTTAATACGACAAAGATAATGATGGCGAGAATAACTAAAGATACTACTGCCTGCGTAACTGAGTATTTATACTTATAGTAGAGATGTCCCTCACCAATATCAGGTAATGGTATTGGCGCATTTGGCAGACCGTATTTTTCAGCGAGTCGGGTGATGTGGTCTAAGTTGATAACCGGAACACCGGTGCGTGAGAATTGTGCTATTAACCCTTTTCCTTGTTTCACCTGACCGCTGCGAATTAGACCAAACCCAGGGTCGATACCGATCCAGGAAGTATTACGTTCGTCTACATTGATAAAGAGTTTAATATCGCCAAAGGCGCGGTAGATATTCATGCGTTTTGTTATTGCCTCATCAATGTTTTCGGCTTCCAGAAAATCTATATCATTCTTTGCTATCGTTATCTCAAGGCATTCCCTGCCTTTTGGGCTCAAACCCCGGCCCATGTCGTCTTCACCACCGATTGAAGCCGTGCTTGTTTTGAATTCTAATAAGCCTTTCTCAGAGAGTACCTGTTCCATATCAAGGTAAGTAAACTGGGGGTAATTTGCACCCCACATAGAAGACCCTGTTGCAGTTATTATAATTGGTTCAAGCTCTAATATTTTGAGTCCGCTTAAGACGGCTACGTTAAGAGCTGGCAACGAACCCGTAAAAGATACTGCTACCTTGTCGCCCTTTTTTATAGGGGTTGCTTTTATTAATTCAATGATTAATGCAGCCAGATTTGGATTCGTCGAAGTAAGTTTCGCATCTAGCTCACCTCGTTCTGTGGTGATAGGGGAATATTGGATACCGATAATCCCGGTTTCATTCGGGTCATTGATTCTGTCAAGCGGGATATTTAAGTTATCACTCGCCTGCTTAATTTCATCAAAACACTTTTGGGTTAATTCTGCAGCGGCTATTTTTTCTTCATAAAATTCAGCTTTGACGCGGTGTTTCGAGTTTAACTCGAAAAACATTAACAATATCGTAAAAACGGTCATTATTGAAAGCAACGGTGTTGGTATTTTTCCTTCACGACGCTTCATGGTAATACTGCTCCATTATGGATAATGATGATAATCAATCGCACCAAACTAGATACGATAATCATTGCGGACAGGGTTGGTATCATACCTTGGCGTGCGATCCAATAAGCGATTAGACCAGGGATCACAAAACCTATTGTTTCGATATTCAAGCTGAATGAATCCAAGGCGAGTAACGGAGAGATTTTTGTGAAGTAGGCGATTAAGTACCCTACAAGGATTGAGATTATTAACAACCTTCGACCGTAGATGATAATATATAAGGAGATGAACTTTATTATCAAGAATGCTACGATACCGGCAAGTATCGTACTGATAACCTGGATTGGATTATGAAGTACCAGGGCGATATAACCTGGTACGACGATACCACCAGCCGCTAGTCCAATTGTTTCAGTTAGAATCAGACTCAAGAACATACCGATGCCGACTGCTTCGATTAGCATTAGTTGTGCCTGTATTTTAGAAATTCTTCAATCATCATAACTCCAAAGCCAACAGTATTTCCTAAAGCAAAAAGGAGACTTCTGTCAGTAACCAGTTCTTTCACTGTATTTATGGTTTGTTCTGGGGTTCTGCCACCAAGATCAATGATCGTTTTATGCCCTATTACTTTTTGAAGTTGCTTCTTCAATACACCAGTACCTTTACCCGTTAATACGTAATGATCAGCCTCCATGTGCATACGAATAAGATTGGCGATTTGGAATGAACGATCGATTCGGTCAGCGCGGCAATTGATCAGGAGATTTATTGCCGTGTAGTTTTTATCAGTTGCCGTCCATATTCGATGGATTGATTCAGGGTCATTTGCAGCCATTGCATTGATCAGGGTTACCTGTTTCGAATCAATGCGGAGAAGATATTTTCTCAGGGCACCAGGGTCAGGTATCATATTTTGCATCCCTTGCAAAGCGATTTTCTCCTCAATACCGAAATGTCTGCAAACATCTAAAGCAAGCGCGATATTTTCTTTGTGTTCAAGATAGGAAAATTTACTTTGGCTCTTATCTGATATTTTATTGCTTTTTGATATAGAAAACTCCATGTTTTTCTTATGCATTTTGTCGATATATTCACTAAAGATATGGGGTTCTGAAGCAAAAACCTGGCAATTGGATGGGATTGCATTGATGAAAGCCCTGGCTATGTCACGTGTTGTTGGTCCCATGACATCGAGGTGATCAGGACGGACATTAGTGATTACCACTATATTAGGTTCAACAATCTGGATTGCTTCTGTTCTTTGTAGGTCAGGTCGCAGCGCCATACACTCTAGGACAATCGCCTCCGGTTTAAATCTCTGTGCTTTTTTGACGATCCTAATTTGCTCACTGATATTAGCCATGCCGAGTCTGGATACTGGTTGTTCAGAACCGTCAGCCAGGATAAACCTCGGGCTGGTACCTGTGGTTTTGGCAAGTGCTTTTTTGCCACCGGCCCTTAATCCAGCGGCAATAAGCCTGGTTACTGATGATTTGCCCCGTGTACCATTGACCCAGATGCGTACAGGGATCGATTTAAGTCTATTCTCGTGTCTTGTTTTCTCGATACGATATATAACGATGAAAATGACAAGCAAGATCAGTACTGCATACGTGCCAGACAGCGCCATTGTTTATTATAGACGGTTTTCCCTTTTTGTCAATTAGCGGTTGTGTTAACTTCTCTCCACTTTTTTCAGATTGCATGGTGCACAATGTAGTGGTCGAGCTTGCTCGACGATTATCCGTTTGAGCAGACCAAGGTCTGCCACTACAAAATCTGCGAAATTTCGACATATTTTATTGGAACGCCAACAACCGTATTACAAAAAGTGGAGAGGAGTTTAGC
>JAUWGT010000169.1 GCA_030606265.1 Candidatus Stahliibacteriota bacterium
ATCGCCTACGAAGATCTCGGACCTGAAGCAATAAGAGAACTTGAGGTTGAAAATTTTCCGGTCATTGTTGCTAATGATGCGCATGGCGATGATCTCTATGAAGAAGGTGCAAAGAAGTATCGAAAATAGAAATTAGGGTTAAGTTTTGACTTAGAGACATAACATTTCTGTTTTATACTAATAATGTATGTTTGCTTTGGTAATTACGATTTTGTGCTAAGCTATCCGCGATAATTATTATATCTCTAAGTCAAGACCTGATTCTCAATACTACTTCTTCATCTTGAATAGACACATCACAATACCGCCGAAAAGTATCAGCACCGTAACAGAAAACATGATCCAGGCAGATACCGGCATCATTCTCTCCTTTTGCTTCTGTAAAGGATGATAGCAACAACAATGAATACAATTATAACCAACCACCCGCCCAGGAATTCAGCTAACCTACCATACCCACCATAAGATGTCATAAAACGATTGTAGATATTTGTGATAAAAAGAACACCCACAACAATTGGTGTCAGATATTTGACTGAGAAATCCCACCAACGACCGATAGTGAAATCGGATTTGCTGTTTGCATATTGTCTTAATTCAACAACCTTTGTGGGGATAGAGAAGATCGATTTGTCGCCGGAATCGAAATGACGTTGGACATCAACATCTTTGTGTGTATAGAAATAGGCAACCGCAAAACACTGGAGAATACCAACCACAAGCAGCCCGTAATTATTCATAAAATAATCCACTATATCAAGCCAGTATAAACCAGCTTTCGTCGTGAATATGAGTCCGACCACTAATGCAATGACGCCAAAACCAATATTTGCATGAATTCTCTTAATTTTAAATTTATCAATGATCGATGCAGCACCGGCTTCAACCAGAGAAAATGCCGAATCAATGCCCAACATTAGGAGCATGAGGAAGAAAAGAATGCCGAAAACACTTGCCGCAACAGGTAGCATACTTATTATTGTCGGATATGTAACGAATGCTAGCTGCGGTCCCGCTTTCACAACCTCACTTACCGGTAATCCGCTCTGGTGAGCATAATATCCAAGCGTTGCAAATACGGCAAGACCGCCTACAAAAGAAGTCGCATTATTGGCAAAGCTAACAAGAAATGCGTTGTTAACAACATCCGATTCCTTTTTCAGAAAACTGGCATAAGTTATTTGAACACCAAAGCCGATTGTAAGCGAGAAGAAAACCTGAGAATAGGCTGCAAGCCATACCTTGTAATCAAGCAAAGCACCGAAGCGTGGGGTGAGATAGAATTTCAAACCCTCGATCGCTCCTGGCAAAGTTACTCCCCTTACTACCAGAACGATCAATATTATCCACGGGATTATAACCGTGAAGTAGACGACTTTACCGACAGTTTTTGGTCCTTTCCAGATCGCAGCAATTACGCAAACCCAGGTCACCACCAAGCCTAATACTATCGTCCACTGTATGCCGCCTAATTGCAGCGGTGATTCAGATATCTGCAAGAATTGGTTGAAGAAGAATGCCTGGGTATCTTGACCCCATGCAAGATTGAATGAATAACCAAGATAATTGAAGCACCAACTCATAACGACTGCATAATACGCTACGATACCGAAGCCGATGAGCAAAGCGAACCATCCAAGTACTTCAAACCCCTTCTTAACATGTCCCAGTGCAGCAGGTGCAGGTTTATAATACTTATGTCCAAGAGAAAATTCGAGGATCATTAACGGGATACCTGTCGTTAGAAGTGCAACAAGATAGGGGATCAGAAATGCGCCACCACCATTCTCATAGCAGACATATGGGAATCGCCATATGTTCCCAAGACCAATGGCAGATCCTATTGAAGCTAATATAAATGATGTTCTACTATCCCATTTATCTTTCATTGGCAATTATATTCAAACGTATTGTGGTGTCAACCCCGCACCTTGTTCGACACAGAGTGTTTGTTATTGTCGAACTTTTTTCGCTGGTTCCACAAAAATCTTACATGTATATATGCTGAAGAGTCAGAAAAACAAGGTGTGGGGGTTAATCTTCAGGTAATGCAGTCCGCCCTTCAAACGTGATTACGCCCTGACCACCAAAGGTTACTTTCATGATTTGATTCTTATAAGAATGGACATGAATATACACCCGACCGGGTCGTTTCATCGCATAGCCCATTTCAATAATAACGCGCGTCATTTCGCTAAGTGGCATGATACGATTATGGACCAGATAACAACCCAGCGAAGCGCTTGCTGCGCCTGATACCGGGTCTTCATCAATACCGACCGAGGGTGCAAAGTGACGCATGTGTGCACTATTATCCTTTTTTATGGTTTGCAGGCAATACACGACAACGCCGGTCATTTGAAGACGGTCGCAATAACTTTTCATGAGCGGAAAATTGGGCGTAATACTTAAAAGGCTATCACATGATCCAACCGGCACAGTAATCTCCGCATTCCCGGGTGATGAGACAATACCGATCGGATACTTGGAATTCTGTATTTCAGCTTGTGAAATTCTCAGAAATCTGGCGATCTGTTTAACATCCACTGGGGTACTCACAAACTGAGGTACGGGTAGAGATACTGTGACTCTTTCAATGTTGTTATTCTTAACCCGCAGTTCAATGTGTTGAATACCGGTCTTGGTGCGCTGTCTTATTAGGGTAATAGGTTCGGTAAGTTTAAAAATACCCTCACCTTCGGCACCAATATAGGCGGCAATCGTACCGTGTCCGGAAAAACCGATTTCCTCAGATTGGCTGAAGAAACGCAGGGATAGATCGGCTTCTTTGTCTTCCGGACAGATAAACACGGTATCTGAAACAGGGTTCAATTCACTGGCAAGTTTCACGAGCTTTTTCTCATCTTCCGATTTGTTAACGCCAATGATAACAAAGGCCGGGTTACCAGCGTAGGCTTTATCCGTAAACGTACTTATCCGCTTTGTGGTCAACCATTCCATGAATCAATTATATCAAAGAGACAGACGTTGTCAATAACAGAAGACCGCGAGGATTTTCGACAATTACCGGAATGAAAAAAATAGGGGGGTACTTTTTCAGGGCTCGTAAGATTTATCTTACGGTATTGACGGTGGTCTTTTTTGGAATAAACTTGTCCATGCGCGTCATATTGCCGGAAATCAAGGAACTTATCGCCACCAAGAAAAAAAGAGCTCTAAGAAAAGTGACATCATATTTCGAACCGGCTGATATAGCAGAGATTTGGTCGGAATTTACTCTTGATGAACAGCTCGTGTTCTTTAATGCTCTGGACACGAGATTTGCCACAGATGTTTTCGAATTTCTCAAAGAAGATGAGATGTTGGAACTGCTTAACAATATCTCGACCTCCAGGAAAAAAGATATCATTAATGAGATGTCACCAGATGACCGTACTGACCTTTTTGCCATTTTGCCTAATCAAGAAACAGAAAAACTGATACCATTGTTGGAAGAAGAGGAACAGAGCAGGGCGCGCGAACTCCTTGCCTATAAAAGCAATACTGCTGGTGGTCTTATGACCACTGATTTCATTACCGCCCCTGAGGAGATCACTATCGGACAGGTTATGAGAATACTAAGAGAGAAGGCAAAAGAAATTGATTTCATCCAATATATCTACGTCGTCGATAGAGTCAATCGTTTGAAAGGTACGATACTCCTTAAAGACCTTTTGACGACGAGTCCTAAGAGGAAAGTTGTAAAAGTCATGAACACCATGTTTACCAGTGTCGCTTTGGATTTGGACCAGGAAGATGTCGCCCATGTTTTTGAAAAATATGATGAACCCTCAGTACCGGTACTTGATAAACTTGGTCGCATTAAGGGTGTTATTACTGTTGACGATGTGCTCGATGTTATTACGGAGGAGGCTAGTGAGGATATCTACCGTTTCGGTGCAGCTGGTGTCACCGAGGCATACCTGAGCGCCAACCCGTTTCACCTTGCCCGGAAACGAGTTATCTGGCTCATCATTCTCGCCTTGGCCGGTTTTATTTCAGGCAGTATTTTGGAACATTACTCTTTCCTGCTTTCAAATATCGTCACTTTGAGTTTCTTCATCCCTATATTGATGAACACCAGCGGCAGTGCTGGCACACAGGCTGCGACTGTCGTAATCCGAAGTCTTGCTACCGGCGAAATAGCCTTGGTAGATATGTGGCGCGTTATCCGGAAGGAATTCTTCATCGGCGTCCTCATGGGTATTGTGGCGGGTGCAATAACTGCATTACGCGCTATTGTGTTCCAGGGTGAC
>JAUWGT010000133.1 GCA_030606265.1 Candidatus Stahliibacteriota bacterium
CATTAGCCGAGTTATTGGTTATTATATTATCAGTAAGTGTTGGTGAGGATTGGTGGATGCAGAGTCCGCCACCAACATTTGTCGCCTGGTTATCTTCTATTTTATTGTTTACAAGAACCGGTGGGGAACCATAGATGTAAAGTCCAGCACCATTGGAAGCCGAGTTATTCCCTATTATATTGTTTAGCAGGCCGGGCGATGCGAAATAGATATAAATTCCACCACCGCCATCAGCCGAGTTATTTTCTACTGTATTGTCAGTAATTCTGGGATATGAAGAGGTACTGATGCAAAATCCACCACCGTGAGCAAGAGCTAAATTATTTGAAATAATACAAGAGTCAATTGTTGGTGACGAGAGCCGGCAGTAGATTCCACCGCCCTCACTATGTGACGAAGATCCTCTTGCATTACCGTACATAATACTAAACCCTCTGATCACTGCCCTACATACTAATGTATCATATCCTATATTATTTATCCAGATAACATGGTATGCAGTATCACTCAGGTCTTCTTTTAATCCACTCAAGGTGCATACAAGAGCACCGTTCTGGCTCATCAATACAACTGAATCATGCATTATGAGTCCAGTTGTATCGTTTATAAACAGGTGATAGGTGCCATTTCCCACTAATACAGTATCAATACCTGGATCCAGCCACGCATTATTAATAGCAACTTGAAGAGAGTCTCCTTCTGCACCTGTTGTATCAACGACCCATGTATCTGCTTTTAGGGTTATGTTGAATAGCCCGAACAATGTTATCATTATGCATTTGCGCCAAATGGAAGCCATTTTTACCTCCTTGTTTGTTGATTATAACACGTTGTAAAATGATGTCAAGATAGAATGTGATTGACATAGAGCATATTCTGTTTAGACTTGCGAAAAAGGAAGTCCCCGTTTCATGGTGAAGCTCGGGACGCTGAACCCCGCACCTATACATAGCTGAGGGGTCGTGGAGGTGAAAGATGAAGGCAAATGATAAAACCCTTAAATTTGTGCTTATCTGGATCGCGGTGATGTTGACAATCCTTGCGGTCGACAAAATGCTGCACATACCGGTTGCCTTTGCACTAGATGGCAGTGAGCAATCCTCTAATATAGTACTGAATCAACCGATCGAAGTTGTGATTAAAAGCCCTGTGAAAATAGACATTGCAGAGTGGAGTGCATATCCATCCCAGGGGATCAAGGTTAAAATAGATGACCCCTGGCCTGCGAGAATAGAAATAAAAGATGAAGTTCGGGTAAAAGGCGAATTGAGATTGAACGATTAGACGAAGCGCTTGGGCAGTTCAAGAGTTGAGTGGATTGTTTTGTATCCGCTTGTTGGGTCTTCATAAATGACAGCCCGACCAGATGAATTCTGGCATTGGTAGATCAAAGTACCGCAATTGGCACTGATTTGATCAACATAATTATCAGGACTCTGTTTTTTATTCGACTTTCACTATTTTTTCGATAATTGCGTGACCTGCTGCTTCTAACTTCACAAAATAGACACCGGCTGGAACCTTGTTGCCAGTTTGGTCATGGCAATGCCATGTAATAACTGAAGTAGATGTTTGCGCAAGTAAATATGTTCTAATCAGATTTCCAGTAACGTCAAAAATCTTCAGGTGTGCGTTTTCCGTAATGGTTCCTGTGTTCAGACTGATCGTGGTTTTATTACGGAAAGGGTTGGGAAAGGTTTCAATTAACGGGTCGCGCAGCATGGTAGATGGTATTTCTTCGATACCAATGACTATTATGGGATTGGAATTTTGCGACATGTAGTATGTTGAATATCCCGGACATGTTGAACCGCCGGTGTCAGGTGTTGCCACAAGATGGTATGCCCAGTAGATCGTTTGACCGAGCGGATAATTACCTGCAATAGGATGCAGATATTCTGTCGTGTCGCCTGCGGGGCCGTCAACCGGGATGAATCCGACTACCTTATCAAACTTACTGGGTGTTCCTGTACCAAGGGTATCTGCCCATAGCCAATACCCCAGTACATTATAGTTATTAATATCAGAAGTGGTCTGATACGGATTAGGAATCGCTATCTCGACATCAGTTCCGACCTGGGTAGCCTTTGGTTTAGGGAGTGGTCGCACAGTATCCGCGGGCAGCCATGCTTCGGGCGTTGCACTGTTTATTGTGTCACCGAATAACCAGTAAAAGCCCGTATGATTGGGATTATCAGGATAACCCCCGGGGTCAGTGATATATGCCGTGTCAATTGAACCCAGTGCCACGATTGTATCACCAGGATTCCAGAACGGTGGTTGACCACCGTTGAAATTACCCAGCTGCGCCATCCAGATCGTCGTTGTCGTTTGCGAAGCAACATCAGTCTCAGTTACAAAATGGGTTTCTGGCTCACCGGTAGTACAATCGTACACAAACCAGTGTTTACCAGTTGTATCGTAGGTGGCCGGCCAATTTTCCAAGAACTGGTACAGAGCTTTAGTTTGAGCAAAGAGCATAACCCCTGGCAATAGTAAACCAAAAAGGAAAAATTTATTGAATTTCATCTTATCATCTCCTGTTTAATGAGTTAATATTACTTTATGGTGGGAATTAAATCCCTTCGTATCCATTTGAATGAAGTATACACCAGCTGCTGCATGTTGACCCGTATCATCATCACCATACCATGCTATCTTTTTATAACCAGGTACACCATTTTCAGATACCAAAGTCTTTACCTTCCGTCCACTCACATCGTATACTGTGATCATAAGTGGGGCTGCATGTGGTAGTGCATAATCGATAATCGTTTTTTTAGTAAATGGGTTTGGATGGATACTAAAGGCATAAGCACTCGGTATAATCCTATCAGATGCATTTTGTGATACTGTAGAAGTGTATACCGTCTCAAAACCGCCTTTGATAACGGGTTTTAAGGTGACCACGTCTGGGGTCGTAAAGGTCGTTTCAATAATGATATTTTTATTCAATCGCTGATCGTTTTGATAAATACTGTACCCGATAATATTATTATCATCGATATCATCCCAAGAAACTGTTGTGCGTAATGTATGAATGGGTTCGGGGATCGGTTTTAGAATAACTGTCCCTAAATCCTGGATATCAACTTTCTTATCTAGGGTGAAACTTACGACACAGAAATGTCCCCTCTCATGTTTTGTGGCTTCAATAAGAAGGATAACTTCTTCACCATCTTGCCAAGGTTTCCTGAAATTGCCAGTGTTGAACCAAAGAGCACCGTATTTTTCTTTCTGTACGGTACCACACCCGATCACATTTTCAGTCAATATGTCACAGGCTTGGTCAACGCGATAGGCTGTAAATACAAGATTTTTAAAATCCTTCATATTAAGATAGGCGAGTACAATATGTGAAATACCGGCTTCACGATGATTGTTTATACTTTTCGATATTTCACTCATTGGCCAATAGCATTTTGCATCATTACGGTTTGGTCTATTCTTCAGTATTAAATTCGATGCATTGCAATCAACGTCCTTAACAAGCCATGCGGGGAAACGAACTGGTTCAGTTAATGTACCTAAATAAACATCCATAGCTGTATTCCTAACATGCTGTGCAGATGATATTTCCTTATCAGCTTCATTAGTGTATTCAGTTGGATCCCAAGTTGTGTCGATATTGGCCACAAACTCATAACCACGACCTGGATTTATCGAAAAGTCAATACCGAGCCAGCCGAAACCAGGGATATATGTGTAATTTTCATAAAGCTGGTCATCACGCATATTATTGACTTCAATAAGCGGATTACCTATTGGGCTGTACTCGGTTGTTATATTAGACACTGTATTATAGAAGGCATTGTAAGGGACAGAAGTCCAGGTTCGATCGCTAATTGTTCCAGGATTTTCATTTAGGCTGACCAGTCCACTCGGATTATTTGAACCCACAAAAACTATGTCATCATCATCGGCAGCTATCAGTTCATAACCACGACCTGGATTTATCGAAAAGTCAATACCGAGCCAGCCGAAACCAGGGATATATGTGTAATTTTCATAAAGCTGGTCATCACGCATATTATTGATTTCAATAAGTGGATTACCTGATGGACTAAGGTCTGTTGTTAGATCCGAAACCGTGGTATACTCACTATGCCAGGGTAAACTGGTCCAGTTTCGATCACTCGTCACGCCGGGGTTCTCATTAACATGTTTTTCAAATTTATAACCCATATTGGATTTTTTACTTCGATTATCCGCGACATCGACAGTCTTAACAAGATAATAGTAAGTAACACGAGCGTTCATCGCTCCGATATCAAAAAACGTTGTATCAGGAGCAGGTGCTGAGCCGATTGAATCGCCAGGACCAGGCACAAAACTCGGCACCGTGTTCCGGTAGACGACATAGTGATGAACGTTTTCAGGATTTCCCGCGGTATCGGTCGTTACAGGGTGCCACCAGAAATAAACGTTATTACCTGATTTCTCACCGAATATATATGGTGCTTCTGGAGGTACGAGATCACCTGTGATCTGCGCGTAATGATTCAAGCCTCCCCAGCGTTCACCGATAAACAGATCGAGATCTCCGTCATTGTTTATATCAATGAATTCAGGGGCGCAGTTCTCTTCCACGTCGATACCTTCAAAAGCATCCGTGACAAAAGTAAACGAAGGGGATGAGGCAGAACCGTCATTACGGTAATAATATATCGTACCGAGAGCCTCGCCAATGAATAAGTCATAGTCATTATCATTGTCAATGTCAGCAAAGGTCGGGTTGCCGCGTTCTTCAATATCAATGCCTTCGTAGGTGTCTGTGATATATGTCCAAGATGGGGTAGATGCAGTACCATCATTTCGATAGTACCATATCGTACCGAGTAGATTGCCGATGAAAAGATCAAAATCATTATCATTGTCGATATCAACAAAAGCCGGTGCACTATTATCACCAACGTCAATGCTATTGTAATTGCTCGACACAAAAGTGAAACTCGGTGAAGTAACAGAGCCGTCATTACGGTAGTAATATATATTACCAAGGACGTTTCCAATGAACATATCAAAATCATTGTCATTATCGATGTCAACGAAGTCTGGTGTGCTGTTATCACCAACATCAATACCCAGGTAGTTTTCTGAAATTATGTCCCATTTAGGGTCAGTTGGAGTGCCGGTATTTTTGAAATAATCAATAAAACCTACCCATTCACCGGAAAAAAGGTCATTATCACCGTCATTATCAATATCGACTAGTGCCGGCGTAGTTGAAGCATTCATATCGATAGTCAGATAATGCCTTCTGATAAAACTCCATGATGCATTCGATGGAGTACCCGTATTCCTGTAGAAATTAGTATTACCGATATATTCACCAACAAAGAAATCATAATCTCCATCATTGTCAATATCTACAAAAGATGGCGCATTCGTATTACCAACGTCAGCTATGTAGTTATTTGTGACATAAACCATATTCGGTGTAGTTGCGGTGCCGTCATTTCGATAAAAATAAGTCGTGCCTTCAGAAAACCCGATAAAAAGATCAAAGTCACCATCTGCATCAATGTCGGTAAACCACGGGATATTCTTTGTCCCCACATCAATGCCAAACCATGCTTCATCGACAAGTGTCCAGGACGGTGATGATGGTGTGCCGTCGTTTCTGTAATAATTAATATTACCGGCGTGTTCGCCGATAAACAGGTCATAATCACCGTCATTGTCGATGTCGCAGAAAAAAGGTGCAGAGTACATTCCAACATCGATCCCTTCATAATTATCAGTCACAAAAACGAATGAGTCGACATATGGTGTTCCTTCGTTTCGATAGTAATATAGAATTCCCCAGTGTTCGCCGATAAAAAGGTCATGGTCACCATCCGCATCTATATCTACAAAAGCTTGAGAAGCACGCTGGCCAACGTATATGTCCTCAAACTGCTCTACGACAAATGCCCATGAAGCTGATGAAGCAGTGCCGTCGTTTCGGTAGAAGTGCAGACCACCACCTTCTGCGCCGATGAATAGATCGTAATCATTATCCGCATCAATATCAATCCAGTATGGCTTTGAATAATTGGTTCCTCCGGAATAAGCCCCGGCAAGGTAGTCATCATCAATTGATTCTTCAAGGACTCTTTGCCATATTTGGCCAAAAAGCCAAAGTGGTATGACGACGATTGCAATCACTATTATTTTTTTCACGATATCTCCTTTTTCATTATTAAACATCAAAAAAATCTACAGAGCCAGATAGCACT
>JAUWGT010000147.1 GCA_030606265.1 Candidatus Stahliibacteriota bacterium
AAATTTACGACGCGCATCACTGCCCTCTTGTGTATTCATCTCCCGTGGAGAAGGAGGTCTTGTGAGCGATTCTGTTGCTCTATGTCATCAATTGCGTGTTTTGGATAAGAGTCGTCTGCAACGAAAACTTGGAACAGTAAGTCAGCAAACACTTTCTGCCACTGATAGCAGAATGCTGTTCACAATGGGCATAATCTAAAAAGTCACGGACCCAGGATTTCGCTATCGCCCAAATCCGGGGCATCTAAAAGGGGCATAAGGTTTTTTATTGCCTAATATTGCCCAGCGTGTATCAATAAAGATGGGGCACGTAATCAGAATACAATGGAAACTATCTTTATTCTCGACCAATACCCGGTTAATCAAGATTTTTATCAGCATTTGCATGAGGCAATCTTAAACGCATGCCACAGCCAATGTCGCAGAAGGTGCAAGCCTGGCTGAGGGTGTTCTGTTTTGAGATTGCGATCGCGATGACATCTGGTTTGGTGGGGCTGCTGAGTGGCCTATAATCTTTTGCTATTTATCCTGCTTTTGACATCCATTTGTTAAATCTAATATTTCTTGAAATCCTTGTGCTGTAGGTGCGGTGATCTGGTAACTCAATGCATCCTTCTAATGTTTTAACTGCGTTGCCCAGTACTATGTAATGCCCAGATTCCTTCTTCACAACGTTACGCTCCTTCTCATGGAGTGTTCGGAGCGATCTTTTGACATTCCTTAAAACGTTAGCTTCTAATTCTTTGGAACCTTTTTCGTAAGTTTGTATCTTTTGAATCACATCAATGTCCTTCTTCTGTGATAAACCAGCAGTTTGCCCCCCCTCATATAATTTTCGCGTTTCTTGGTAGCTTTTCCTGCTCTTCCACGTATCTTTAATGAGTTTCTCTATTCTACTTTTCTCATATAGATAATGACTCGCCAGCAGCGATGCAATTGAGTTCGGATTTGCCTTAGATCCACGCTGATTTAAGAAATATATCGCGTGATACGTGAGAAGATTGTTACTCGGACCTATCTTGAGACAATCACGCTTGAGCCACTCACAACCATCGAGTTTATTGGAACATTCAGATATCACCACTGTTCCCTTCGGATTAATCGCCCCAAACTTAGTGGATTCCCTGATAAGTCCTAATTTGCTAGCTTTTATGAAATTTCTGCAAAGAGTATTGATTATTGGTTCTGAAAACGCTTCAAAACCTTCAACTCTTATCGACCCTGTTGGTTGGTCTCGGTCAAAGAGAATATCATACGACATTCTGATCAGATCATTCAGTGGCAGGCTTATTTCGGCAATATAATTCAGTTCTGGTATGTCTTGTGTAAATTGGTCACGTTCTTCCGAACTTATCGATATCTTTCCACTATCCAAAACATCATCGTCATCAGTTCTCCAGTTTTGACCAAGTATGGAGTTTTTCACTGCTTGCTTTTCTCCAACCAACTGCGGACCGTACAGGTATATCGTTGGAATGACCGGATGCTGTGCTGATGTGATTTTGAATGCTTCTGCAACCATAATACTCAACTTTGATAGATGTGTAGCTCCTATAGCTTTCGCATTCCCGCGGTTCGCCAGAACAAGAGGGGGAATATCAAAAGAACTCTCTATCTGGATTGGGATTTCCTTTTTCCTGATTCCCATTATCCTTGCATAAGTATGTTTATACTCTTGAGAAATCGTCCTCTCGTTCACGTATCAGCCCTCCATATTTTTCATCGACCAACCAGTACTTCGTCCTTCCGACCCTTTTTGTATGAAGGATCTCCTTACATCCATTATCACTCATCACCTTTTCGATCAAACTCAGATAATATGAGACTGTAGAAGGTTTGATCTGGAGTTCATCTGCTAATTCATTTCTGCTCACATACTTCCTTTTATCTGACAGCATAAATAAAACTTTTGAAGATGCATGATTCCTCTCTGATAATGCTGAAATAGCATCGTTCAAAATCTCTTTCATCGCATTTACTTCGATGTATGGCTTTTTTGGTTTGATCTTGCTCGTGAATCCAAAATATTCATTGCAGGTATTTGATAGTCTTATCAGATTATCATATTCGCTGCTTCCGCAATACACACCAAATCTCCAGAGAGAACGATATCTTTCTTCGAGCAGACGAATCTCAGAAGATATTATTGTACCCAGTTCCACATAATCACTTTTATCAGAGACCAGTAAAATTTTGTTATAATCCTTCCATGCAATCGGTGCCGGAAGCCCGATCAAAATGTTCTCCTCAGTAACTCCCGATTCCTCAGAGATTCTTCTGCGCGCTTCATTCAATTCTATGACATCCCTCTCCATTCCCTCAATGGTACTGCGTATAGGGGTAGGTGTGGCATCATCAAGCACATACACCCTCTTGAATAATCTCCGGTGCAGCAGTCGTTCAACAAGCGATTTCGCTCTCTTTGACCCCCTCATTGTCAGCAGCAGTTCCAAATCTCCGGATATAAATATATCAAATTCATTAATGGTATTATCGCTTAGTGCATACTCAAGTGCCGTGATAAACATCTTATCGGCGATCAATGAGGTATGGTGAAGATATACGGCTTTTCTGAGCGTAAATCTGGCATTCAAAATGCTTAAAATTGAATTTATGGTGTCAGGAGAATTCTTAAAACCAATACGCTCCCCCCTATCGGTGTTGATTATTTTAAATGATGAAAAAATTCTGTCGTCATAATTACCGTAAGGCAGTCCGGTATAAAAAGAGTCTCTGCGCAGATAATCCAGTGAATCTGCATCGATATAACCAGCTATCAGGTCAGTAAGATACGCTCTATTTCCGGTCAGAATTTCATAGATCGAGTCCTGATCATCCTTCTTCAAAACATCGCATACGAATGGTGTTTCAATATCCCCTTTGATCTCCAGAACTTTCTCCTTATACGTCCCATCCAGTATATATTTAATAACATTCTCATGCACAGGCATACCTATGCTGCTTAATCGCTCTGTGATATGGACATAAGCGGGCTGAGCCGCATCATGTAGCAGAGCAGCAGTATATAATAATCGTTCATCCTTACGTGATATTGGTATACCGGATAACCGCACAATCTTCTGCGCCATCCACCTCGTCCCTATGCTGTGTTCAAACCGCGTATGGTTTGCGCATGGGTATACAAGATTGACAAAGCCGAGTTGCGCCACATGTCTCAGGCGCTGCATCTCATACGTATCAATAATTGATGCTTCTTCATCCGACAGAATGATATCTCCATAGAGTGCATTGCGAATCTCCATAATAACTAATCAAGTCTTAATACATATAAACCTATCTTTTCGTTAGTGGTGTCTTGTTTAAATTGAATCGTAGATTTAAAGTTATTTTATGAATCAACAACAAATCTACATTGGTATAACTTATCAAAGTTTTGTTGAAAAACACTCCTCGAATACAGAATAAATCCATCTTGAGGTTTACTCTACTATCGATATATCTAAACTAATCAACTATTGAGATCCCGGCGATAAACAGATACGTGACTTTTGTGACATTGTTCTTCTGTGGCAACTGATAAACATTTATGCAATTCATCACTGCATTTTCATGATAACATGCTTGTTTAAGTTGAATAGTGTATTTAAAGTTGATTGATAATTCAACATTAAATATAGGATAACACAATTTTTCAAATTTTACTTTGAAATAAAGCATGAAAACATAATAGATCATTTTTAGTGTTGATTAAGTGAACAATGTGAATAAATTACTAAATTGTTGGGATAGTGTAGATATACATTTATATGCCTTTTGTGACTATAATAGTATATGTCTGTAGATAATCCATTTACAACTGCTGTAGGAAGTATGCCACCGCGCTTTGCCGGAAGGCAAAACGAAAAAGACTCGTTTTCAATGGGTTTAAAATCTTTAACACAAGGGAATCCAAGAAATCTTGCATTTGTCGGTGATTATGGGACTGGTAAAACTGTTCTGCTGAAAGAATTCTCTAATATGGCAAAAGATCTGTTCTGTATCACATTTCCCTGTTACCAGTTCGAGAACTATGCCCAGTTCTTCGATTTCCTGATAGATACGATAAACAGAAGGATCCGTGAATCAAAGAGCGGCAAGATACTAAATATATTTAAGAACAATATTAAAAGCTTTTCGATACCTGTTGTCGGTGGCGGTATTGAATTCAAAGAGGGGGATCCGGCATTTGATCCGATGAACAGGATGATTGACACGTTTGAATCTGTTTATAAGGCTGTTGATCAACCGACCATCTTATTTTTCGATGATTTTCAATATTACCTGAAAACGATAGGGCAATCGGAGATTCTCAAACAGGCATTCACCGTATTGACTCAGGACCTTGAGTATGATATCATGCTGACCGTTTGTGGTGACTTGACCACCTTTGAAGGCATTCAAGAGCCGCATGAACCGATTGCACGATTCTTTGAACCTATGAGGATAGAACCGCTCTCCAGAGATGAAATCAATGATGCGATCAACACTCCGCTGGAGTTGCGTGGATACAGGTTCACGGATGAAGCAATCGACAGGACACACGAATTGAGTCAGGGGAGGGCGTATTACGTACAATTGTGCGCTCATTACGGATTGAATGAAGCACACACCAGACAGATAACACCAGAAGACGTATCGACTGGATTGCGCAGCGTTTTGAATCGATTGGCAATAGAACGTTTCGATAAAATATATAATGGGGTTAGTCCAGATCAACAGACCGTTTTGCAAGTCATAGCACGCTCGGATAGACCATTGCTACACAAAGAAATAATAAATGAATCAGAAAGCTATGGTGTTACCGAAAGTTCGGCAAAGATGTCAGTCTCGCGATTGCGAGAAACGGATGTCCTGATGAAAGCAGGGAACAAATATCAGATACGGGAAAAACTGTTTGAGGAGTATGTAAGGGGTAAATCGGTAGTGCTCTAACATATAGTTGGTGATAGTCATTCCAAAAAGTTTGTTATAAAGCGTTATGTACCAGGTTTTGTGCGCTTTTTCCTTTTCTTCATCTATCGCAACCACCGGCATAACCCCTGTTTTTTCTCCTTCCCCTTCTCCCCTTTATTCGCTTCGCTATCCAGCTAACACAGTTGCTTAATAAAGTATGAAAAATCCAAAATCCTAATTCCTAAACTCTATACAATTTCAAAATTCTAAATCCCAATACCATCAAAAACGCTTCACGGAAATAATAGTTTCTTTGGTAAACCTTTTTGCAAGCAAAAAGGTTTGTGTTAATCTCGTGCAATCTCGTGGTTTTACAGACCAATCAAACTCCCGACACCAACGTCGCCATACCCAC
>JAUWGT010000065.1 GCA_030606265.1 Candidatus Stahliibacteriota bacterium
TGTGGCGATCTGTCTCCAGAGATCTCCTACGATCGATTATGACACGCTTTATAATATCCTGCTGGATAATGCAGATCACCCGCCACAAGGCACTCCCTATCCCAATAATGATTACGGCTGGGGCAGGTTGAATATATACAACGCACTCTATGCGATTCCTGTAGGAAATGTACCAGAGGTCATATTAACGCAATCAACTGTTGTTAATGATAATAATGGTAATGGCAAACTTGACCCTGGAGAGAATGCTGGTATTGTCTGTTTGGTCAAGAATGTTGGGCTCCAACCAGCAACAAATCTTCAGGGTACCTTGAGAACAGGCTCATCATATATCACGATAAATGACTCCACTTATACCTATAGCACACTTAACCCTGGTGATAGCGTAGATAATAGCTCAGACCCATTCGACGTCTTTGTTAGCTCGTCAACACCAGTCGGTACTATAGTTGATTTTGAGCTCTTTCTTGCGTGCGCAGAATCAACGTGGACAAGGATATTCTCAAAGAAAATTGGTACTATGCCAGGAGATATAATCTGGGGTCCAGTACATACAAGCCCACACAACGAGGCACTTTTTATCTATGGTATTGGTTATGACCAGGTAGGTGATAGGATATATGTATGTGAGTATAGACAGAACTACTTCTATATCTTCTCTTCGGATAGTCTCCTAACTTCCTACGGAACACTTACTGGCCCTGATAATAGCTTAACAGGACTCTCCTATTCTCCTTATGATGATAAATTCTGGTGCACAAGTTCGAATCAGAAACAGATATGGAAGATAGATAAATCTGGTGCAGTCTTGAGACAATTCCCGAATCCGGCGAATGACTATCCAATAGGACTTGCACTAGATTATGACGATATCCTCTGGTCGGTTGACCGTAGGGGTTCAATGGGTGCAACTCAATATATTTACATCGGTGATACCCTTGAGAATTTCAACCAATACACAAATCCTGTTCAGGGGAATTATAATTCGCGTAATCTTGCCTATGACACACTTGGTCATTCATTTGTTATGACTCACACTTGGTTCAATTCAGCAGGTACTCAAGTTGACAGTGTGGGCGTAGTTGAATATCAGGGAGAACCACCGACATTGACAGGAAATAGGTTCCTCTTGCCTGCGGGCTGGAATATTAGAGGAATTGAATTCGATCCAAGAGACGGAAATTACTGGATTGGTATTCCTCAATTAGACTACCAGTATGTCCAGGCTATTGCAAAAGTTAAAGGATTCCACGATCCTGTTATTGGTGTCAAAGAAGACGAATCAAAACTCATCAGCAAATCACTTAGTCTCACAGTGCATCCAAACCCTGTAACTTCACATTTGGTGCTTGATTTCCAGACTCCATATGCTGCGAGAGTGAGCCTGAGGGTATATGATGCAGTTGGCAGATTAGTCAATAATCTGCTTGACGGTGTCGTTGATAATGGCTCTCACAATCTAAAATGGAATCTTACAGATGCAAACAATAGACATATCGCGGGTGGTATATATTTCTTAGTACTTGAAACTGTAGATGGCAGAGTTACACAGAAGATCATAGTTACGCGCTGATATATACACTTTTACCCCGCTCCTTTGCTAAAGGGGGCGGGGTAAATGTTTATGGAAAACCTTAATAAGTATATAGATCAAACTTTATTGAGCCCCTCAGCTACAAAAGCTGAGGTGATGGCATTCCTATGTGCTGTCGAGAAATATGAGTTTTATGCGGCAGTAGTCAATCCATGCTGGGTTTCTTTTGTACGGCAAACACTTGCCAAAGATATCAAGGTGTGCAGCGTTGTTGGTTTTCCACTCGGTGCATCAACCACTAAAGCTAAAGTATATGCGGCTCAGGATCTCATTGCTATGGGTTGTGATGAGATAGATATGGTACTTAATATCGGTCAGTTGAAAAGTGGAGATTTCAAGTATGTGGAAAAAGAGATAGAAGCCGTAGTAAATGCAGCTCAAGGGAGAATTGTTAAGGTCATTATTGAAACATGTCTCCTTGAGCTCAATGAGAAACAGATCGCAGCACGCATTATCAAGGATACTGGAGCTGATTATGTTAAGACATCAACCGGATTTTCAAATGATGGTGCCAGGATAGAGGATGTGGTTTTGCTACGTGAGGTTGTTGGTTCTGGGTTTGGTATTAAGGCTTCAGGAGGTATCAGGGATCGTGCTTTTGTTATAGAACTCATAAAGGCTGGGGCCAATCGCATCGGTACGTCAGCAGGTGTTCAGATCATGAACAGTGGTTAAGATACAAGTACTAAGTACCGTGAATTAAGTTCTGTAATATCGAGACTTATTCAATTTACCCCTTGACAAAGGGTTTTTTTTTACTATAATGTATCTATTGAAAGGAGGTGTAAACTACATGACAAAAATAACTGTCTACGAGGGCGAATCATTTGATAATGCGATACGTCGTTTTCGTAAGTCGGTTGAGCGTGCTGGTATTTTAAGAGATGTAAAAAAACACGAGATATACGAAAAACCGAGCGAAAAGAGAAAGAGACGCCTTATTGCGGCTCGCAAAAAGGAACTAAAACGGCAGAGGGAGGAGATATAGGCAGAACCCATGCCGAAGTAGTATTAGAACTACCAAAAGTCCTGAACATACTTGCTGATTACTGTAATATATCTTCTACCCGAGAAAAGGTAAGGGATTTATCTCCATTTATAGGCCAGAAGGACGCGGAGTTTGAATTGGATCGGGTGAATAATATAATGCTAAGTGGTAAGTATGCTCAGCTCTATTGCCCGTTTGAACCCGGCTATTTGGAGAATCAATTGGCTGTACTACCTCATTTAACAGCTGGACAATTGATTGAGTTAAAAAATTGGTTCATATTTATCCATAGTATAAAAAAGGAATTCAAGACATCTGGAATAAGTATCTACTTCGATAAATTAGGTAATTATCATGATATTGTGAAGATAATCGAGCACAAGATCGATGACAGTGAACAGATTTCTGATAATGCGTCACAAGAGCTATTCAGAATACGCGTTCAGAAAAAGAAAGTGCGTAGTCAAATTAAGCAAACTCTTAATGCTATTCTCATGAACCGGCAGAGCATTTTTTCAGACTCCAACATCGTGGAAAGGGAAGGCAGGTTTGTATTGCCTGTGCTGCGTAACTTTAAGAAGGATATTTCTGGGATTATCCATGCCTATTCGAATACGGGTGAAACAGTCTTTATTGAACCAGTAGAGATCATTGATATGGGTGCTCGTATTCGAGAGTTGAATGACCTTGAAAAAGAGGAAATTGAACGTATTCTAAGAGGTTTGACCGATATAATACGCGCTGATACGGGGCGCATAGAAGCAGATATTGATACTATGATTGATCTTGATATGCTTTTTGCCAAGGTACGCTATGCTCAGGACCTCAAGGCAAATATGCCGATTTTCAGTGGTAATATAAACATCATGGGAGGTTATCATCCGATCTTAAAGCTTCTTATCAAAGATGCAATATCTTTAAACCTGAAAATGAATGGACAAGGAAATATCCTTTTAGTTTCGGGACCAAACGCCGGCGGTAAGACTGTTGTTCTTAAGACAGTTGGGCTACTTGCACTCATGGCAAAGTGTGGTATGTTTATTCCGGTTGGTGAAGGAAGCACAATACCTTTTTATGATGAAGTATATGCTGATATAGGTGATGAACAAAGCATTGAGTACAATCTCTCAACATTTGCGGCGCATATTAACCAGATAAAGTACGCATTAGAAGGTAGCACGAAGAGCTTAGTTTTACTAGACGAACTGATGAGCCAGACATCAGTGGAAGAAGGTTCAGCTTTAGCAGTAGCTATACTGGAACGTTTTGCAAAGCGCGGTAATACTGTGCTTGCAACAACCCATAATGAGGATTTAAAAATATTTGTGAGCCGGCGAGAGGATATGATGAATGCAGGGATGGAATTCCTTGATCGACCAACCTACCGACTCATATTAGGTATCCCCCAGCCGAGCAATGCGATTAAACTGGCAAAAAACCTCGGTATTGACAAACAGGTGATAAGCAATGCAATTGATCATCTGGATAAAGATAAGATGTCACTGAACACGTTGTTTGAGGATCTGGCACATGAGCTTAAGGCAATCAAGGAGGAAAGGGAGAAGTTATCCAGTTTAATAAAAGAATACGAAATAAAGCTTGGTGACCTAAATCATAGAAAAAAACAGGAAATGAACAGTCTAAAGGAGAAATACAGGAGAGAACTAATCACTTCTAAAAGGAACATAGAGAAACTCATTAAGGAACTGAAGAAAAGACCAAAGCCTGAAGTTGTGCATAAGGTTAGAGAGTTTTTTGAGGAAAAACTAAGTGTTGATGAAGATATTGAACCATACTATCCTGAATCAGGTGAAATAGTGAGAATTAGGCAGCTTAAGAGGACTGGTCAAGTTGTTGATGAACAGAGCGGGAAGTTCAAGATAAGTCTTGACAATATATTTTACTGGGTGGATGCTAAAGAGATAGAAAGGATTGAGGAGGGTAATTAGCTGAGGGAAATGCGCTTTACAAATTCTAAACAAATAACTGAAAAAAGATTTTGTTGTTCGTTTTACGGCATGGCAGCCCGTATGGTGCTACGGCATCGTTATACGGCTAAAAATAGGGCGATAAACAATAAACGAATAACGATACGGGCGGCGATGCCTTACGACTATTAACGGAAACATACGTCATGATGAAATTTAGGATTTTAGGATTGGGATTTAGGCGAGTGATAGCGAGGCCTGGTATATGATTGAGCAAGAAAAGATCGAAGAAATTAAAAGGCAAACAGACATAGTCGATTTGATATCCCAGTATTTCCCGCTGAAAAAATTAGGTAAAAACTACCGGGCTTTGTGTCCATTCCATTCGGAGAAAACACCATCTTTTTATGTGAGCCCTGAGAAGGGAATTTTTTACTGCTTTGGCTGTAAAAAAGGTGGTAATGCAATTAATTTTCTCATGGAATATGAAAAAATGGATTTTCCAACTGCGGTGAAGTCATTAGCAAAGCGCCTCGGTATTGAAATCGAAACGACAAAAGGATTGAAATACAAAGAGATTTACGAGGCCAATGAAATAGCGTGTCAGTTTTATGCCTTGTGTCTTACAAAAACTATTGGTAAAAGAGGTCAAAATTATCTTGTAGATCGGAAGATAGATATTGAAAAATTGCAGGATTTCCGACTTGGCTATGCTCCCTCGTCTGGTGGTCTAGTGACCTATGCAAGGCAAAAGGGTTTGTCCAAGCAATCACTTTCAAAGGCTGGTCTTATTTCGCAGTCAACGTCAAGCAGGAGTCTTGAAGTATTCCGGGATCGTTTGATATTTCCAATCCTTAACTTGTCTGGAAGGATCATTGGTTTTGGTGGTCGAAGCATCGATGATCAGCATAAACCAAAATACCTTAATTCACCGGAGACACCGACATTCAAAAAGGGCGATATCCTCTATGGTCTCTATCAGGCTAAAAAAGCCATGCGCACCAAGAATGAAGCGATTCTTGTCGAAGGCTATTTCGATCTTCTGAGTTTGTTTCAACGAGGCATCAATAATCTCTGTGCACCTTTGGGCACGTCTTTGACTGAGAGACAAGCAATGTTGATTTCTCGCTTTGCTAAAAAAGTGAATATTCTATTTGACGGAGATCTATCAGGTATGAAAGCCGCGCTGCGTGCAATAGGTTTGCTTATCAACGTGCAGGTGGATGTATTCGTGACTTCACTGCCAGAAGACTCTGATCCTGACCGTTTTGTAAATGAAAGCGGTGTTGACGAGTTGAAAGAGGCCATTGAATCAGCCGTAGATTTCTTCCATTTTTACAAGAAGATGTCAAAACCTGAGACTGTTGAACAAGAAGTTGTTTTAATAAAGGATCTAATTCAGATAATTGGCAATATAAACGATCCGATTAGATTTGACCGGTATCTGAAATACGCATCCCATGTTTTTGACATCCCGGTTGAGACGATAAAAAATACGATGGATGGACGTACTGAGTTTCCTCATAAACCAGTTAGGCAAACAAGGATTATGCCTGAGGAAAAGCTGATTGCGATGATCCTGAACATGCGTGAACACTTTGCAGAATTCAAGAGTATACTGGTTCCCGAGGATTTCACTGTACCTGGAGTCAGAAGATTGTACAGACAACTCCTCGATCGCGGAGATATTGATATTGATGATGCTTTGACTAGCGCGGACGAGGATCTTCGTCAAAAGGTTTATTCAATCATTATGAGAGGCGAATCAGTGACTAAAGAAGCATTGTTAGAAAGCATAAAGCGTCATAAGAGTAGTGTTGAAGAGACAAGGATAAGAACAAAGATCAGTGAAGCAAGAACCAAGGGTGATGATGTGGCACTGACAAAGTATCAGAAAGAGCATGAAGCCCTTAAGCAAAAGATGCTCCATATCAAGAAAGATCCGGTGGCATTAGATCGTGAATTATAGAAAAAAAAGGAGTGTGAATTGAAGTATTCCCGTAAGATATTTGATAAAGCAAAGGCTGCAGGAAAAATATCTTTAGGTGATATCAATAAACTAATACCTGAAAAAGCTACTGCTGAGGAAATAGATGAAGTTTTGGCAGTGCTATCGCGCCACGGCATAACTATTGTACAGGGTGGTAAGCAACAACCGGCAAAACGTGCAACCACCAATCGAAGGCTGAGACCCGAGGAACCGATCAGGGCGTATTTCAAGGAACTTGCCAAGTACGATCTTCTTACTAAAGAGGAAGAATATGAACTGGCTGTGAAAATAGAAACCGGCTATCGGATGATTGAACGTCAATTTCTCCCGTTTCCGTGCGCAATACGTGCGATTCTTGAAACTTGTCGGCAAGTTGAATTGTGTCATAAAAGCCTTGATCAGATTTCACGTGTCGAAATCGAAGCGATGATGGATAAACGGACATTTTGGGGAGAGCGTCAGCGTTTTGTACGCCGTGTTAAATCGATTGAACGGGACTATAATTCATTGATTTTGCTTTATAAGAAATACCGTAAGGACAAATCAAAGACTGCAGAATGGAGGATTTTTGAGAAAGAGGAACGAATTCTGAGAAAACTCTCGATCCTTTCTTTACAACATAGTGTCGTGAACATAGCGATCAATGCATTCCATGACAGGATTACCCGTTTGAGTAGGGTGCTGAAAGTGCTCCCTAAACTGAGGAACAAAGAGGAGATTCAAACCTGTACAAAGGAGAAAAGGGTTCTGGTGAAAGAGCTGAATATTGATAATAGCAATATCGATGAAGCAGTGAGGATCATGGGAGCTTGGGAAGACCTTATTAACCGTGCCCGGCAGCGAATGATCGAGGGCAATATGAGATTGGTTATTTCAATCGCAAAGAAATATGTGAACCGGGGTTTGGAGTTTGCTGATCTTGTAGGCGAAGGGAATAATGGTTTGATCAAAGCGGTTGAGAAGTTCGATTACAGAAAAGGCTATAAGTTCTCCACCTATGCAACGTGGTGGATTAGACAGGCTATAACTCGAGCAATCGGTGACCAGGCAAGAACAGTACGCGTTCCAGCCCATATCCTCGATACAATGAACAAGGTAGCGCGGGCACAGCGTGATATGTTCCAGGATTTGGGTAGGGAACCAACCGTTGAGGAGATCGCAATCCGTTTGGATATTCCAACGGACAAAGTGAGAATGGCTCATAACATTTCTCTGATCCCGATATCCTTGGATAAACCCATTGATGACGAAGAATCGAGTTTTGTCGGTGATTTCATAAAGGACCCTTTGGCTGATTCACCGTCGCGTCGGGCTGCTATTTCGGTGCTCAAGGACCGTTTCAATGAAATATTGAGAGATCTTCCTAAACGTGAGGAGAAGATCATCAGATTACGATTCGGATTAAACGACGGTATGCCCAAGACGCTGGAGGAGGTTGGTAGGATGTTCAATATTACCAGAGAAAGGGTTAGGCAAATAGAAGCAAAAGCACTTAAGAAGCTTCGCCATCCAACAAGGATTCGCAAGTTGCAGATGTATAAGGACCTTATAGATTGAAGGTTTTAGATCTAAGATTGCAGAATAAAGGTGAAAATTGCGCTATTGACATACGATATGGATTGGATATAATAAGCACATGATAAAATCAAGAAGCGTTCTAAAGAATATCAGAAAGTCCGCAAAACTTCGTAAAGTCAATCGTATCAAGAAACGAAGGTTGAAGGATGCAATAAAAAAGTATACTAAGACGAAAACAAAAAAAGCAACTGAGAAGATGTATCCGAGCGTGCAATCCATGATTGATAAGTCGATTCAAGATGGCTTGTTAAAAAAGAATAAGGCGGCCCGTTTCAAAGCGCGGCTTTCAAAACGCTTTCATAAGCAGAAATAACCCCAACTTAAAACAAGTTTTTTTTGTTCAACACACCAGCCAGTAGGTATTAGTTTTCGTTTAGGTTGACACGGTGCTGTATATTTCTATAATATCCCAGAATACAGTTTGATTATCAGGAATATTTTGTATTTTTTAATGTATAATAAGCAAAGGAGGCAATATGAATAAGCTATATTTTACTATTATTATCTTGGTGTCACTCGGTTTTGTGTTTGGCATAACACTGTTTGGTTCAAACGACGCTTTGGAAATTGAAATTCCGATTGTTGATATGAAAGGTAGGCTTGGTAAGTGCCAGGTGGAAATACTTGACCCTGATGATAATGTCATTGGTACTACGTACCGTTATGCATACATAAGTAAGGAGCACTACTCGTTGCCCATTAAAGTTACATTGAAAAAAGAGGTTGATGATTACGATCTTCTGAGAGTCAAGGTGACTTTCAAGAAGGAGACACATATCTATTCACTTTACCAGCTTCAGGATCGCATGGTTGTCAAAATCCTTGGGCAAAACGAATTCATAAAAGGAACACCGATAAATTATCGAATTATTGTCTGTGATCAAAGCACCAATGAGCCGCTAAAGGGTGCTCACGTGAGGATTGCGCTTGAAACGGATGGTAAAGATAAGGAAGTATTCAAAGGTGTTACCGACCGATCAGGTACGTGCAAAACTGATTTTGAAATACCAGCAGACATAGATAACGCAACTTTACAATTTGAAATAACTTCAGATATAGGCAAAGATACCTATGAGACGAGCATAAAGATGCTTAGCGGCAACCTTACCTATTTGGTAACTGATAAACCTATCTATCAACCCGGCCAGACGATTCACATACGCACACTTTCATTGGCAAAACCTGCACTATCTGCAGTACCGCGTAAGGCGGTCGTTTTTGAAATCGAAGACAGTAAAGGCAATAAGGTATTCAAGAAAACCATTGAAACCGACAAGTTCGGCACTGCTTACGTTCAGTTTCTGCTGGCTGATGAACTGAATTTTGGCAATTATACAATTCGCGCTATCCTTGATGCACAGAAGACCGAGAAAACAGTGAAGGTCGAAAAATATGTTCTGCCGAAATTCAAAATAGCGATCAAGACAGATAAGGATTTCTACTTACCAGGCGAACGCATGGAGGGTGATATAGATGTTCAATATTTTTTTGGGAAACCAGTGAAAGAAGGTAAGGTTAAGATCACAACCTTCCGTTATGACATCGGTTTTCAAAAAGAGGCAGTCATTGAAGGGAAGACCGGTCCCAATGGTATGTACCATTTCACCTACGATTTGCCAGATTATTTTGTTGGTGAGCCTTTGGAAAAAGGCAATGCTTTTCTGCGGCTTGATATAGAAGTGATTGACCAAGCAAATCATAGCGAAAAGCTTTCCTTGAAAAAGAAAGTCGTTAGGGATATCATCAATATAGCCATTGTCCCTGAAGGCGGTATATTAAGACCACAATTAGAGAACCGCATCTATGTGTTGGCAAATTATCCTGACGGTACGCCCTGTATTTCACAGGTGAACATTGATGTTGATGGTAAGCACAGAAGCGCGCAGACTGATGATTATGGGATCGCAGAGTTTGTCTATGTTCCAAAACATCCGAGTGCGGTCATTAAGGTTGAAGTAAAGGACGATAAGGGAGAAATAGCCCGTTTGGAAAAGGAGTTCTCCCTGGATATAGACCGGGACCAAATTATAATGAGGATAGAACGCGGTATTTACAAAATCGGTAAAAGTATTGATGTTCAGTTCCTTACAACCAAGAAGACTGGCCGCGTTTACTTTGATATCATTAAAGACAACCAGACCATACTTACCAAATCCATCAATATAAAGGGTGGCAAAGGTTCATACAAGTTGATGTTGACACCGGATCTAACCGGGTCGATCTGGCTCCATGCGTATATCGTTACGCCGGGAAGTGATATAGTCAGGGACACAAGGTTTTGTTTTATCCACGGGGCAAATGATCTTACGATAGAAGTGAGTGGTGATAAGACAGAGTACTTACCTGGAGAAGATGGTGAAATAACCTTTATAGTAACTGATAAGAATGGTCGACCTCGAGTTGCTGCGCTTTGTGTGGCAATAGTCGATGAGGCAGTTTTTGCCGTCTCCGAGTTGCGGCCCGGGTTGGAGAAAGTATATTTCATGTTGGAAAAAGAAATACTTGAGCCGCGTTATGAGATACATGGGTTTGAACCGCCAAAGATTGTCACGAAGCCGGGTATTCAAGCGCGTGCAGAAAATGTAATGTTCTCAACGCTTATACCTAAAGAACCTTTTTCTGTACACTATACCACACCGCAAGAAGTTGATGATAAGATAAAAAACACTTTTTATACAAGACTATCAAAAACACGCGACAAGATTTACGCCGCGATTAACAAGTACTATGCAAAACATGATCAATATCCAAAGAGCAGAGATGGTATGGAGATACTGGTTGAAGAAGGGTTTCTTGATTCAGATGAACTTCTTGATCCGTGGTATCGAAGGTACCGTCTGACCACAAGCGGGGAGTATCTGTCGTGGTTTGAGATCGTATCGGCTGGTCCAGATGGTGTATTTGAAAATGCAGACGATATCAATGAATGGTCAGTAGGCTGGGGTTTTGAAGATGGGATTATGTTACAAGCAGAAGAGAAAGCCATGAGGCCGATGGCGCCACGTGCTGTTGCTGGGGCGGATAAGTCAGCAGTTGTATCAAAGAGCGGTAAAGCCAAGAAAAGCCCAGGTCCAGGTGAGCCCCGGGTACGAGAATTCTTCCCTGAAACATTCGTATTTGAACCTGCACTCATCACCGATGCCAGTGGTAAGGCAAAGCTTTTCTTGACCATGCCTGATGCCATTACAACCTGGCGCATCACTGCGTTTGCTTCATCACAAAAAGGTGATTTAGGTTCGGTTTTGTCTCAGCTCAAGGTCTTCCAGGAATTCTTTGTTGATATTGATTTACCTATTGCACTTACTGAGGGAGATGAGATCTCAATACCTGTTGCGATATACAATTACCTGCCTAGAGATCAAGAAATCAAACTCGTATTACAGGAAGAAGACTGGTTCGATATTCTAAAAAAGAGTGAGATCACCAAGATGCTGAAAAAAGATGAGGTTTCAGTCGTTTATTTTCCAATAAAGGTAAAGCAACTTGGATACTTTTCAATCCTCGTGAGAGCCTATGGAGAAGTCAAATCAGATGCGATCAAGAGGATGATCACAATCCTCCCTGATGGCAGACGGTTTGAAAGCGTGGTATCAGACCGGCTTGAAGCAAAGGTCACAAAACAGATAGCTTTTCCCGGCAACGCGATTGCTGATGCGAATTCAGTCATTCTTAAGATATTCCCGGGTATCTACTCACAGATTGTAGATGGTCTTGATAATCTGTTCCGTATGCCTTTTGGTTGTTTTGAACAAACCATCTCGGTGACTTATCCTAATATATTATTGCTGGATTACATGCGTCAAACTGATCAGATAAAGCCGGAAATTGAAATGGCTGCCGAGGAATATATAAGCATCGGGTATCAACGACTTTTATCTTTTGAAGTCAAGAACGGTGGTTTTTCTTGGTTTGGTGATGCGCCGGCAAATAGGGTATTGACCGCGTACGGGTTAATGCAGTTCAATGATATGGTAAAGGTCTATGAAATCGATGAACGCTTGATCGATCGTACAGTGCAATGGTTAAAAGACCAGCAGAACCAAGATGGTTCTTGGACACCTGATCCACAGTATTGCCATGCTGAATCGTGGACTACAATTCAGAAAAATGAGATTCTGCCGACTGCTTATATTGTATGGGCATTGGGTGAAACTGGTGAAAGAGGAGGAGCCGTATCAAAAGGCTTATCTTTCTTGAAGAAGAATCTCAAAGCGGCGAATGATCCGTATATGCTTGCTCTTGTTGCTAATGCATTCATTGCGGTTGAGCCAAAAGGCGCAACCACGATGGAGGTACTGAAAAAACTCGTTGCTATGGCCAAAAAGGACAAAGATGCAATCTATTGGGAATCAGGTATCCCTTCAGTAACGTTTAGCCGTGGTAAAGGGGCTGATGTTGAGGCGACCGGTCTTGCTACATACGCTCTTATTAAATCAGGTAAATACAGCGATGTCGTGACTAAAGCACTGACCTGGTTGATTAGAAACAAAGGTTCTGGTGGAATGTGGCATACAACGCAGGGTACAGTTATTGCATTACGTGCGCTCGTTGCAGCTCTGGGCGGTACGGCTGAAGATATCGATGCCGAGGTTATCGTCAATATGAATGGCGAAAAGGTACAAGTTCTGAAGATAAACGATGATAATGCCGACTTAATGCATCAGATTGAGTTGACTGACTATATTGGTAAAGCTAATACTATTGAGCTCGAGGTTAAGGGCGAAGGCAATTTCATGTACGAGATAACCAGTGCCTACTATATCCCGTGGAAAGATCTACCGCGACCCGCAAAGCCACCATTTATTATTGATGTCGAATACGATAGGACAAAGCTATCAATAAATGACCTGGTGAA